>CP069393.1:1340000-1640000 GCA_016887505.1 Clostridia bacterium
ATAGAGCATTTCTCCACCCATGACAATACCGTTTGGGTATTTATGCAATTCATCAATACTCTTTAGCATACAAGCACCCCCAAATTCACGGCAGGTTGAAAGTACTACATTGTTTCTACCTGTTAAAGGCTTAGAACCGATAGATTCAAAGGTTTTACGGCCCATAATGACTGTATTACCCATGGTATATTGCTTAAAGTGTTTTAACTCTGATGGAATATGCCATGGCAGAATATGATCAATACCTATGATTCCCTCCTTATTCATACAAACAATACATTTCACTTTTAGGCACCTTCCTTTCCCCTATTTTAAGATAGCAGATTAAGAAATCCTTGTCATGCAAGACACCAATGAAAAATCTTCAAACCTCTATCGTTTTCATTGGCATTGGACAAAAAAATAGCCGGTGGAAATCCACCGGCATCGTTTTTATTTGGCAAAATCCTTGGCAAATTCCTCCATGCACTCCTTCAACAAGGTAATTGAATACGCCATGGATGGACCGCCACCAAAGGCTACGGAAACCATAGCAGCTTCTAAAATCTCTTTTTTGGAAGCACCAGCTTTAAATGCATTATAGCAGTGATAAACGATGCAATATTCGCAACGATTATAGCAAGCAATTCCGATACTAATCAGTTCTTTGGTCTTTACATCTAATGCATCTTCTTTATACGATGCATCCAGTAGCCCCATAAAGGCTTTCATACATTCTGGATCATTTTCACCCAGATACTTAAAACCACAAGTAAAATCCTTCAACATTGCTCTTACATCATACGCCATAACGCACCTCCATGTATTTAGTTGCATATGCTACTATTAGTATAGCAACTAAATTCACAAGGTTCAATCTATTTCCGAATCACACACATTTTTTACCATTTTTTCTAGTACTTCTTCATAAATGGATAAATCCTCATCTGAAATACCCCTAATTAAGTCATTATTAAAAGACTGACCCACAAAAAGCAGAGAATCAATATGACTCTGTCCTTGTTCGGTTAACTTTAGAACAAACGCTCTACGGTCTACAGTGTCCCGACATCGTTCTACCAGGCCCATCTTTTCTAGTCTATCAACCAAGCGACCAAGACTAGAATCAGCAACACCCAATTCCTTGGCCAAGGTCTTCTGATTAATGGCTTTGTAGTCTAGCATGGTATAAAGAGCTATCCATTGTAATCTAGTCAGCCCGGTTCCTTCAAGCCTTTCCCCGAAGGCTTCTTGGAGCAACTTGATTTTGCGCCCCGTTATATAGCCTAGTCACTTATTTAATTGGAATGTCATTTGCTCCCACCTTTCATATCCAAATCTATTAAGTAGTTATCACATAACTCCATTATTCTAGAAATATATAGCATCATTACAGGGAAAATACTTTTTCGTGTCGTAGTAGCCACGCTTTCTTTTCCACCCCATCTCGATATCCTACCATACTTGCATCAGCTCCGATTACACGATGGCAGGGAATTATGATAGGGATAGGGTTGCGATTGTTTGCTCCTCCTACAGCCCGGTAGGCCCTAGGTCTCCCAATGATTTCAGCAATCTGCTTATAGCTTTTTACCTCACCATACGGAATTTTTTGTAGTGCCTCCCATACCTGATGTTGAAATATTGTTCCTTCAAGCGTAAGCGGTAAGTCAAAACTCTTTCTTTTGCCAGCAAAGTATTCTTTAAGTTGGCAAATGGCTTCTTGAGCAACAGGGCTTTGTTTTATATGGTCAGTTTTAATTTCTACAGCATCAAACTGCAAACTTACAATTGCAGCATTCTTACAACCAATTAGTAATGGCCCCATTGGTGATTCGACCTGCATATATCCTACATTTTCTAGCATGGCAATAGTAGACATTTCTTATCCTCTACGCTTTCTTAGTCTATTATATAATATTACCACGAAACAAGACTTTATACTTTTGGGACATACATTATTTATTCTTCCACAAAAAAAGACGCTAATTTCTCAGCGCCTTATCATTTAGACTACAACCAAAACTACTCGGCTACATCTTCAGCCTTTTCTTGCTTGTTCTTTTTCATGGAAAGATCCATCTTATCCATCAAGTCGGGCACTATTTCAAGCAATTTCTCAAAGGAATGTCCTTTACTTATTGGCAGAATCTGTACATCACCATCTTTAACAACAATCATGGCTGTAGGAGAAATCTTTGCACCCAATCCTCCACCAGTTCCAGTACCAGCTGCACCAGAGGCATCACTACCATTGCCACCACCGTTGCCCATGCCAAATGAAATGGTCATAGCAGGAATCATGGTTAAGCCCTCCATCTGAATAGGTTCTCCAATTACAGTTTTTTCCTTAACGAAGTTCTCGAACTTGTCAAACATTGCATCCATGTTTTCTTTGAATTTAAATTCCATAACTCTTCCTCCTTGTTCCCAACAACATATTTCTCGACGACTTATGTAGCAACAGCCTTATGGCTATGTACACCATATAGATAATAACAAGCTTTCCCTCCATGTAGATTTCACCCTCATACACCTCGCGGTCAAAAGCATATTGGATATTCATGTGATGGAATCCCATTCCCCGCATAGTTTCTATTACTGCACTCATAAGACCTGTATAGTATGGATCGTCAAAGCCCACGATTCCATACCCCTCAACGCTTCTCGGTAGCACATGACCTAAAACCTTTCGGATACTAGAAAACAAATATTCTAGTGCCTCCACGCTGAATACCGTACCCCTATCTTTCCTCTTCTTATTCTTCTCTTTTGTATCCTTTCCTTTCTTATCCTTTCTTTTATCGCTTCCAAACTTGGTTAAACTCTCTTCATCCACCTTAAACGGAATTCCCAAAATACGAATTAGACCTTCAAAGCCAGAACCATGCCGGTAGATTCCCCTAAGAGCCAGCAGTCCAAAAAGCCAATGTATGTCCACGGATACGCTTTTTTCTTCTTTGCTCACACCCCGTATCTTATAGCGGAAGGGAATAAAGAGTACAGCCAACAGCACGAGTAACAAAGCCCATAATACTACTTGAATTATCTTCATGAATATCTTAAGCATCATCATGACCTTATCCCTTCGCCATCACCCGGCGGTAACTATGTCTAATCATAACTCTAGAAGCACTCAAAAAAGATGATCCTACCACTCTTACCGTCTTAGTGGCAACTTTCAATCCAGGTAAATATTCTAAAAATAGAAGTGGACCATTTATGGCAGTAGCCTGTAGCTTTAGAAAGTCCTTTAGAATAAAACGTTGACCCGTCACTTCCCTTATGGCTACTTTCCCAATTTCATCCAATTCCTGGGGTATCGGTGTGTCGCCTGCAGACCAAACTTCTAGATCCAGGTAGAGCGCCCTAATCTCTTCCAACTTCCGCTTGCATTTGGGACAACCCAGTAGATGACTTTCCAAAGCCAAAGAACTTAATTGATCCAATTCGCCATCCAATAATTCATATAGTGTTTCTTCACTAATGTGACATTCCATCACTCATTTCCTCCACCTTTTTCTTCACCTATTCTCCGAGCCAGAGCTTTACGACCTTGGTAGAGATATGTTTTGATCGTCCCTTCTGGCTTATCCATAGCCCTTGCTATTTCTTTGTAACTTAGCCCCTCAAAGTGCCTGAGAAGAATCGCCACTCTTTGTTCAGGCTTCAATTTATCAATATGGTAGCTCATATTTTCACTTCTTAATCTTGCCAGCACCTCTTCTTCAGTATTTTCAGGACTGGCAATCTGGTCCATTAGGCCATATTCTTCATCTTTAGCACTCAAAGAAAGAGTCTTCTTCTTGTCACGTTGGAAATTCATGCAGGTATTCAATGCTATCCTTCGAATCCAAGGCTTCAGGTTCCGTTCTAAATCAACGCTCTCCCAGTTGCGAAGCACTTTTACAAATACTTCCTGTGATAAATCCAAAGCATCCTGCTCGTTACCACAATACCGATAACAGATAACATAGATGTAGCCTTTGTACTCCTGGAATAGTTTTTCAAATTCCTTTCTTTTTCCTGACATGCTTCACCCGGCATTTGCACTAAACCTTCCTGTGATTCACTTACTACCCTATACCCAATTTGCACCAAAAAGTTTTGAATACTGTAAAATTTCTCATATTATTGGTTTTTCTTAGTTCCAAATGAGATTTAAACCCCTCTATCTTTCTCTCTTAAGAAAATCTCTCATCCACTGTCTAGCTTGGCTCTTCCTCGGTCCTTCCTTGTTCAGTATTGTATCCCACTATCTTAATCAGTCGGATATCTGCATAGGAATAAGCACTCATGGGGCAATCAATTCGGTCCGTTGTGTTGGAATTAACCAAATAGTCTACAAGCATATCATTTTCATCACGAATCACATCTACAATAATCACCGAGTGAGTCCACTTTCCATCGGTTCCATATTGAATGACATCCCCAATTTGCCCACTGTAGATATTGTCTCCTACTATGGCAACCAATCCTGGCCCTTCATTATTCATTGCATATTCATAAAACTCATCCACACCAGACCAAGAGGATGAACGACCACTATGTCTTTCTTTTTCATCTAGACAATCTCCATACCATTTCCACTGATTGTTAATAGAGCCGGTTATATCCATAGGGATGCCCCCAGCATACAAGCATTGGCTAATAAAATTGTTACAGTTCCCCCCTAATTCATCGTATGCCTTCCACACTGGATTACGAAGCAGTCCACAACAGCCCGTCCATTCATAAGCATATTCTACCGCTTTTTCACGATCATATTCATTTTCCCAAACTGGTTCAAGATCAGAAAATTCACTAGTCCCTTCTAGATACTGCTCATAGGCAGCAACGTTATTATGAATGCTTTCATTGGCGTCTAGTACTAAAAGTCCAAGCACCTTACTATATCTTTCATCAAGCAGTGCTAAGTTCACAATTTTTTCTTTATCAATATCCCAATTAAATTCTTCTTCCGAAACATCCAATGTTTCGGTAGCCTCATCTTTCTTAAATTCGCTGGTAAAACCTTTCTCTGCTACATAGTAAACATCTTCCTGCTTGGTGTGTATAAGAATCTTCCACTCATCATCCGTTTTTTGAACAAGAAATTCATGTTTTATGCCACTTGCATAAGTGGTTCTTTCAGGGATAAAGGAATATCTTATTTGGCTATGTTCCAAGAGCACTACACGCAGTAGATTGTTCCCCATTTCGGTAGCCTCAATTATTTCTAATATGCATTCATAGTAATTGAGCCTTAGATCTGACTCTTGGCCTTTCCTCACTGCCAACAAATAGGATAGTGCCAATTGATTAATGTATGCGTTTTGGGCAGAGGCTTCATATTCTAAGTCAAAATAAGAAAGAAGATTCGCCTCTTGATAATCTACGAATGATGAATAGTAGTCTAAGGTGAAATCTCGAATTAGTAATTCAACAGCTTTTGGCATACTAATAGTGCCAAGATTGGCAAAAACAATCTTCTGCTGTTCATTATTTGCCCTTAATGCGATTTCATCATTATCCCCATTCTGAATACTAGTTTCATCGCTCACCTTTAACGTGCAAGAAGTGCACAGACATATGCTCAACCCCAAAAGCGCCAACATCCGATAGATCGCGTTATTTTTTTTCACTCTACCTCCACAATGAATTGCTATAGATAGTCAAGCTAGATCGCTCTTATAGGTATAACACTTCTCCGCCCGGGCCATATATCCTCTTACAGCATTTTTCCTATCGATACCCCACAATAATGTTAAACTCCTTATCTGCCCAGCTAGGACAATTATTCCGCATGCTCTTGCAACCTTGCTTGTTTCAACAAAATAAAAAGGCTTGGTTTTTCTCTAGTGAGAAACCAAACCTTTCAGTCGTATATATTCATATGCTGTGCTTTTAGCAGAAAGCAATTCATTTTTGCCCAACAGCTTTTCCTTCTTATCCACCCAAATAGGCTTTTTTCACTGCTTCACTGTTGGCTAATTCATTGGCATCTCCTGAAAGCACTACTTTTCCAGTTTCTAAAACATACGCCCTATCTGCAATGGAAAGTGCCATGTTGGCATTTTGTTCCACCAACAAAATAGTCGTTCCTTCCCTGTTTATTCTCTTGATAATTGAAAAAATATCTTTTACCAAAAGAGGGGCCAGACCCATAGATGGCTCATCTAACACCATAAGTTTAGGTCTACTCATTAGTGCTCTGCCCATAGCCAGCATCTGTTGCTCGCCACCAGATAAAGTACCCGCATATTGTTTTTCTCTCTCTTTAAGGCGAGGAAAACTCGTGTATACTTTTTCCATGCTTTCGGCAATTTTCTTTTTATCCTTCTCAAGATAGGCGCCCAGTTCAAGGTTGTTTTTAACACTCATGTTTGCAAAAACGCGTCTACCTTCCGGTACCTGGGAAAGCCCTGCAGACACAATTTTTTGTGCTGGCATCTTTGTAATATCCTGTCCCTCAAAAAAAATGCTGCCTTCTTTTGGGCGAATCAAACCAGATATGGTATGGAGTGTCGTTGTTTTTCCGGCGCCATTGGCTCCGATGAGGGTTACAATCTCCCCTTCATGCACTTGAAGAGTGAGACCTTTCAGTGCATGGATTGCACCGTAATAAACATGCAGATTATCAATCTTAAGCATCGATTGCCTCCTCTCCTAGATAAGCTTCGATAACGCGTTTGTTGTTCTTTATTTCTTCAGGCGTTCCCTCGGCAATAATCTTACCATAATCTAAAACATAGAGACGCTCACAAATACCCATTACCAAAGACATATCGTGTTCAATAAGAAGAATTGTCAGATTGAAATCCTTTCGGATTTTATGAATCAACTTCATCAAATTTTGTGTTTCTTGAGGATTCATACCTGCAGCCGGCTCATCCAGCAAAAGAAGCTTTGGATCAGCAGCAAGTGCACGTACAATTTCTAGCCTTCTTTGTTCCCCATACGGCAGGTTGGCCGCATTCTCATCTTGTTTATCTTCTAAATCAAAGATTCTCAAAAGCTCTAATGCACGTTCATGCATCTCCGCCTCTACAGCTCTATATTTGCGACCATGCACAAAAGCACTAAAAAGACCATACCGCAAATGGCCATGAAATCCAGTCTTAACATTTTCAATCACACTCATGGACTTAAACAGTCGAATGTTCTGAAAGGTTCGGGCAATCCCCTTATTGGTAATAACGTAAGGTCTTAAACCAGCTACGTCTTCACCAGCAAAGTATAGCTCCCCTTCTGTTGGACTGTACACTCCTGTAAACAAGTTAAAAGCTGTCGTTTTTCCAGCTCCATTAGGACCGATCAATCCAACCAGTTCTCCGGTGTCTATGTGGATATGCAAATCTGATATAGCCGCCAGTCCACCAAACATCTTGGATACTTTTTGGGTTTTAAGCATCATCATTCCCTCCTTTTTTCGGCAAAATCCGATCAAATATTTTACCGGATAACTCCTTATTGCCCATCAGACCTTGGGGTCTGAATATCATGACGGCAACCAAAAGAATGGAATAAATCACCATACGGAATGCACCTAGCTCAATCAATGCCGCATTTAGGAAGGTTACACCCAGTCCTGCAAACACTGCACCGGTAACACTGCCTAGACCACCCAGTACCACCATAACCAAGGCGTCAAAAGACTTTTGTAAAGCAAAGGTTGCTGGCTGAATCATGAAGAAATAGTGGGAATACAGTCCCCCGGCAATTCCAGCAAAGAATGCACCAAGACTGAAAGCCAATGTTTTGTAATAGGTAGTGTTTATACCCATTAGTTCTGCAGCTACTTCATCGTCTCGTATGGTTATACAAGCTTTACCGTGCATAGACTTTATGAAATTGTTAATAATCACTACTGTGAACACGGTCATGACGAAGGTCCAAGTCCAGTTGGTAATCTTGGGAATGCCATTGATTCCAGCTGCTCCACCCACATATTCAATATTCACCAATACACCACGGATAATCTCCCCAAAGCCTAGCGTTGCTATGGCCAGGTAATCACCTCGAAGACGTAGCGTCGGCAAGCCAATTAAAATACCCATTAAAAAAGATACTAAAGCGCCCGCTAGAATAGCGAGCGGGTAGGGAAATCCAAATTGCATGGTTGTAACGGCAGAAACATATGCCCCTATGGCCATAAAACCAGCATGTCCTAGCGCTAGCTGACCGGTAAAGCCTACTACTAAATTCAGGCTAACTGCCAAAATAACGTTTATGCCCGCCCAAATGATGTTCACCTGCTGAAAACTGTTGATAAAGCCGAACACATCTGTGGCTAGAAAAACCAATCCCCAGACAAGGAATAGTACAATACATATTATGCTTAAATTACGTTTACTCATCTAGGCACCTACACTTTCTCGCTGGTATTTTTACCCAGCAACCCAGTGGGTTTTACGATCAAAATAATTATAAGTACGATAAAAACAACGGGATCTTTATATGTTGTGCTCCAGTATCCACTAACCATTGCCTCTACAATCCCGAGCAAAAATCCACCTAACATAGCGCCGGGTATCACTCCAATACCACCCAAGACAGCGGCTACAAAAGCTTTTAGTCCTGGCATGAATCCCATAAGCGGATGAATGGTTTGGTAGTAAAGCCCCAATAGGACTCCAGCTACGGCAGCTAGTGATGATCCAATTATAAAGGTGAATGAAATAACGTTGTCCACATTAATTCCCATGAGACTTGCTGCTTCTCTATCGTGGGAAACGGCACGCATTGCACTGCCAATCTTCGTGTAGCCAACAATATATTGGAGCAGAATCATCATAAGAATGCTAACCGTAAAGATCAAAACTTGGTGACTGGTAACCATAAGATGTCCCCCAAAAAAATGATAGGGTACTCTTTCGATTACCTGTGGAAATGGTACATAGTCTGTACCTAAAACAATTAATCCACCGTTTTGTAATAACAAACTCATACCAATAGCGGTGATGAGTACGGATAGACGGCCTGAATTTCTAAGCGGTTTATAGGCAATACGCTCAATCAGAACGCCAACCACTGATGAAGCCAACATTGACAATACCATGGCGCTATATATGTTCATGCCAAATACGGCCACGCAATAATAGCCTACATATGCTCCAATCATCAGTATTTCTCCATGCGCAAAGTTGATTAGCTGGATAATACCATAAACCATGGTATACCCTAGAGCAATCAGCGCATAGATGCTGCCTAAGGAAAGGCCGTTCAGTATTTGTGCAATAAATGTTTCCATATAACCTCCGGACATGAAAAAGGGGGCTGATTTAAGCCCCCTTCTCAGATAATCTTACTTGGAAGGAGCAATCTTGGTGCTCAGTACTTGCTCCCCATCGACCATTTCAATGATCGCAATCTCTTTAATAGGGTTATGTGCCTCATCAAAAGATAAGGTTCCAGTAACGGCTGGGTAATCAGCAATAGCAGCTAGAGCGTCTGTAATAGCTTGAGGATCTTCGCTACCTGCGTTTTCAATAGCAGTCATCAAAAGTTTTGCTGTGTCATAGCCTAGTGCTTGGAAAGATCCAGGTACTTCACCGTATTCGGCTTGAAACTCTGCAACGAACTCTGCAACTACTGGTGCAGTATCACTAGATGAGAAGTGATTGGTAAAGTATGTATTGTTCAATGGTTCAGCACCTGCAATAGCTACTAAATCAGGTGAATCCCAACCATCTGCACCAAGGAATGGTACATCGATGCCCAATTCTCTTGCTTGGCTAATGATTTTCGCTACTTTTTCATAATAAGCAGGAACGTAAATCAATTCAGCGCCTGCATTTTTGAATTTAGTAAGTGTAGGTCTAAATTCTTGGTCATCTGCAGAGAAGCCTTCTTCCGCAACTACTTCGCCACCGGCTGCTTCTACTTCAGATTTGAAAACTTCATACAAACCTTTTGAGTAGTCATTGGTATTGTCATAATAAATGGCAACTTTCTTAACGCCCAAATCTCCCATAGCAAAGGCAGCGCCTACAATAGCTTGTGGAGGATCAGTAAAGCAAGTTCTGAAAATATACTCACGTGTTTCGCCTGTTACTGGATCTACCGTCACATCAGGATTGGTAGCAGAACCAGTCATCATTGGTATACCAGCATCCATTGCAGCTGGGACAACGTTCAAGCAAGCACCAGAAGTAGCAGGGCCCAACAAGGCTATGATGTTCTCTTCAGCCATTAATTTGGTTGCTACACTCAATGCTTCAGCTGGATCAGACTTATTGTCCAAAATGATAGCCTCAACCATTTTCCCATTGATGCCACCCGCTTCATTCACTTCTTTGACGGCCAACTTGATGCCATCTACAGTATTGCTACCATAGGTTGCAACTGGACCAGATAATTCGTAGTTTACTCCAATTCTAATAGTGTCTGACGCCTCTTCAGTTCCTGCGCATCCAACAATGGATACTGATAGCATGGCAACTAGTAGAATTACTAAAAGTCTTTTCATATGTCTCTCCTTACAGTTTTATTTTAATACTAATCATTATATCCTCTTTTAGCCTCGATTAAAAGAGGGCCTTGCTAATATCTCAGGAAAATTATTGTCTAGCAAAATAGGCACACGAATTGCAAGCGATAGTTTTACATATTTGACATTTTTTTACTAGTATGTCTATATTGTATATAGACATACTAGACAATAGGAGGCGTTATGAAACTTTCTACCAAAAGCGAATATGCTATCTTAGCAATGATATATCTTGCCCGACAGCAAGAAAAGGGATACGTCAAGATAAGTGACATCTGCAAGCATTATTCTATTCCCAAAAAGTACCTAGAAATCTTATTCACAGTACTTCGTCACAATGGTTTCATACAAACTAGGCGTGGTGCAGATGGTGGTTACCAGTTGGCAAAACCAGCTGAAGAAATATCGCTAGCCCAAGTTGTTCGACTAATGGACGGCGCTTTGGCTCCAACTAGTTCCGTCAGTGAATACTTCTATTCAGATACACCACTTCAACAAGAACCAGGTGTCCTGCTAATATTCCGTGAAATCCGTGACTTTATATCAGATAAGCTTGAAGCAACCACGCTCGCAGATTTCGTGATAGAGAGCGTGCATAACGATGAAGTCGAATAACACAATTACTGGTTGGGAAGTTTCCATTGAAAACGAGTCGCACGATAAGAAAACTAGAATGCAACTGTCTCGTCGCGAAATTCGGGCTTCTCTAGTCTCCTTAGCTATCCTAGTTTTAGTTGGCCTCTTGGGTTATTGGCTTGCAAATTGCCCTTTTGAGGGGACCATTCGAATTAGTTCACCAGCCATCCTAGCAAAAGGATGGACAAAGAGTACTTGGGGTATCGCCTGGGAAGTGGTACTGTTCGCTATTATTTTCGAATTTTTAGATTCAACAGCTGGTATGGGCTATGGAACTGCGTTTACGCCACTCCTATTGGTTATGGGATACGACCCCATGCAAATTGTACCGGTAATAATGATTCAACAAGCATGTGCGGGACTAACCAGTGCCTATATGCATCAAGAATATGGCAATATAGAATGGAAGATAAAGCCTCTGTCAGAATCCGTAAAGCTCTGGCTAATCATCGCCGGAGCAGGTAGCCTTGCCACCATTTTCTCCATCACCTCGGTCTATGCCCTGCTCAAATTAGCCAATGTGTGGATCAAGCTTTATGTTATCATTTTACTCATCACCATGGGCCTTATATCCTTAATAAAAGCCACTAGCACCTATAAATACCGTCCCCAAAGAATGATTTTTTTCGGTGCTTTAGCTGGACTGAACAAGGGGATTGGTGGGGGTGGATACGGACCAGTACTCACTATTGGCGGAATACTTAGTGGTATCCCTGTAAAAAGCATGATTGCCGTTACCGCCTTATCTGAAGGCACCGTTTGTGTTACTTCCATTATTATTTGGGCCATTCTAATGAATGCTGGTCTAGGCATAGACTTTGTTCTCTTGCCTTCCATGATGATTGGCAGTGTGCTAGCAGTATTAGCAGCCCCCTACGTTGTTCGCGTATTGCCCGAAAAACGTTGGAAGGTATTTATCCCCATTTATTGTCTACTACTTGCATCCATCAGTCTTTGGAAACTTTGGCCGACTATCTACGCTATTCTCCTTGCTTAATTGCCTATTATACAAAGATTGGCCTGGAGCCCTAACTTCCAAGGACTCCAGGCCAATCTTTTCTCATTCCTACTCATATGCACATTATATATACAAGCTACCAAATTACTTGCATTATTTTACTCTTTTTATCTTAATAACTTCATATGGAGATTCCAATGAGCGATTTTGGTAGGATAGTATATCCTTATTGATTATCATACCATCTTTTATATCGACAGCATTTTTCAATACATCACTATCCGTTTCCTCAACAATATAATGTAAATATGGAAGAATACATTTCGATATTTCCCATGAAGCACTATTCCATAGTAGTGTTGGTGTATGATCTACTGCGTAGTAAGTTACCTTGCCGATATTAAATACCGGATTTGAAAATGTTGTTGGTATCGCAAAACTAAATCCCATGCCTTCATCACAACTTATATCAATAATTAGACATGGCTTAGTGATTTTCTCAATATCGCAATCACTAATAAAAGTAACTGGATCGTTCGTATCCTGTAACATACCATTCACTATAATATCCGCAGCGATTAAATCATCCAAGAGAGGTTTCTTCTCCAAGAACAAATTGATTGTTTTAACCTTACTACTATTATCTTTCACTATTTGCTTGTATTGAACGCCTGGTATTTTATTTGCAACTAAGAAGGAGGGCCGTTGCGTATACACGGTTATATCGCTAAAGCTATGTCCTTTTAATGCAAAGATAGCTCCTCTACTTACAGAGCCCTGGCTGATTATGGCAACTTTTCTTCTTGGTCCATATTGACCATCAATTCCCAAAAGCTCTAATGCATGTTGTACTCCACAATATCCAGCCATTTCATTATTCTTGTTGAATATATGCAATAGTTCGTGACCATTCTGATAATTCATATTTTCCCATGCAATTAAAGTTAATTTTTTATCTATGGCAATCTGAGCAATAATACTCTGTTGCACACTATGGATCCAACCCCATACCAATGTTTCATCCTGCATTTCTTCAAAATCTTCTATAACTGGTTTTGTAATTATAATTGCCTTAAACTTTTTAAATAACTCTTTTCGTTCTAGTAAACTATTACCCGTAAGAGAATATATCGTTTCATCATCCATGCCAAATGGTATTCCATACCCTTTTTCAAAAAATAAGTGTTTTCGTATGTTTATAGGTATTTGACATATATGACTAGGGTGAATAGAAACCCTTTTTTCATTTTCCTTTTTTGACGTTCCTATTACTGCAATGTCCATTTAATAATCCTTCCGTTGTCCGGTAGCTGTTGTAAATGTTAATCGCAGCTTTTTTTCACAAACAATATTTTATAATTACCCAAATTCATTCTGAATTAGGTATCCTATTTTGCATAGTGTAATTTTTTTTTCTTCCCTTTTCTGGTAGTGACTCTAAAACCTTCATGAAATCGAATTCTTCTAGGCCCTCAAGATACTCTATAATGTCAGCAAGTCTCTCATATTCTGCAAATGAAAACAATATAGCATCAAGCTGATTATTCTTCATTATAAAAATTTTACCCAACTCTTCTGCCTTATCCCTGCATCTTTTATAGTTTCTTATCATTTCAGAATTTGATACGATTGCGTTTGTAGAAACTTTCATATTCGTCCCCCTTTATTATTCTACATATCTATTGTAACTTAAATTTTATTATTTTACTACTTATTATTCGTATATTTATTCAAACTATGGTTCTTATATGATTGGATAAACTCTTCCTCTTTGTCAGAATAAAAATTTAGAGGAACAGATTTTTATAATAAAATTTAGAAAAATGATTATATAAAAAGGAGAGTCATCAGCTAACTCCGAATTAGGTACGTGACAAAACGAACCGCAAAAGAAATAAACTGATGGCTTACTCTAATTCTTATGCACCTTTTGAGATAATTCTACTTAATTCCATGACTGTTGAGAGCCCCATGCTAGCATTGCTTACCTGGCTTTGTCGCCAACACTTGGATGTTGTATTCGCAAGTGATGTTAGCGCAGGTAATTCCGAGCCTACTAAAACATGTTAGAAATATCGTGCTAGGTACCGTCCAAGACAATTTGACACTAGAATGGATAGCATGTACCTTATGTTGCTTACAAGCCTCATGACCTTGGTCGCATATCGCTTCCGTGACCGGAAGGAAGCTTTTTCAGACTTAACCCTCATAAATATGATTCAAGAAACATTCATAAAGGTTTCTCTACCAAAAATATTGAAATGCTAGCCAAGAGTCTAGCTATTGATTCTATTTTCAAAATCCTGGTTAGTAATATTATCAAGGAATCACAATCTCAGGTAGATACACTTATTAACAGGTAAGTGGATAAAAACTATCCAGGCTTGCAGCTTAAAGCACTATACAAAAAGATACATAAAGGCAATCATATTACCAATATAGCAGTACATTTTGTCTATGCTCTCAGAAACGATATAACCAAGATTTTATGACTTTTGAACCCATATACAAAGAGTCTAAAACCAACTGTAATTACATGTTTAACTCTCTGAATGAGCGTAGTTCTTGATGAATTCTGGCTGGTTGCCAGTGATGCCCACAGAGGATTGTTAGCTTTAAAAAATTATTCATTGGAACCTCCTAACCGCGCAGTTAAGTTCACTTCATGAGAAACTTCCTAGCCCAAAAGTATTTGGCTTCAACCAAATGAGCAAACAGCACAGCCCTATTCAAATTTTTCATATGCAATACGAATCATACTTTCCAATATCCGTTGAAATTCTAGAATAGAAATTTGAGGGGTCTATCGCCTTCCATAGATTCATGTTACCATCTACCATATTGAGTGCAGCGAGGGCTGACCCACTGGCTGGCCTTACGTGAAAACATAACTCCCGAACTGACTGTTTCTGACATACCAGTGCAGCTTGATTTCACCATAGAGGACATATTCGTTGAGTAGTTGTTTAGACCTCTTTTATATTTTACTCGAACCAATTTTCATCTTAAATGTCTTAATGATCTACCAGTGCTTTTCTCAAATTCTGTTGCCACTTCGTCGGGAATAATCCCGATAAAATAATCTTCCAAAATATTCCATATTTCATCACTACTAAGACCATTATCAAATAGATATGTCAACATGCCTACAGATAATTTATGTCGCAAACCAACAATTTCCAATAACTGATTATGATAGAAATATGGTCGATTGATTATTTCTTTCATGGTTTTTGTTTGGTTAATATAAATATATAGTTGGCTATTTCTCCCTCCTAGTGCCTTATATGATAAAACATCGTAGCTCTCAAGAACGCCCAGTATTGTGAGATATTCTTTGAATTTTTTAGAATTACCACCTTGATTTAAATATAGTTCATTGTCGGTTTGTTCTCGTTCAATATATGTCAATCCTCTCTTGATCCAATTAAAATACATTGTTACAGCATTTTTAAAGCGATACTTTATAACTCCAGACTTTTGCTCACGAGCACTATATGGATTGGAATTAAAATTCTTACAATATTCACGAGCATATATACGCATAGCTGAGATATTAATCTCAACAATGCTTTTCACTCGATATCTCGAAATCCCCGTCTTTCTATGAAGATTATCTGCAAGTACATCAGCATCAATATAAGTACCTTCACGAACGGAGTTATTTATTACTCCACTTAATGCATCATTTACTGCTTTGAAAACATGTTGATGCCCCTTCTTAAAATCAATATCAATTTTTAAAACTGGATCAAAAGCGTCTAAATAGTCAAAACTCAATGCTCTATCTTTTGAATAGAGCATATATTTGAACTTAGGAAAAGATAAATTTGAACTATACTGTCTTTCCCATAGTTGCTTCAAATTTACATTGAATACTGAACCTTCTTCATTGATTGGTTTGGCAATATTCCCATACTTATTATTTACAACTGAGGCTGTTTTTGATGAAAGTTTGAAATATCCGATCTCAAATAGTGGGATTGGACGAACATAAAATGGTGAATATGATAATGACCTTTCAAAGTCTTTTTGAATCAAAAGCATTGCAGTTTTAACTTTGCTTATCCCATCGTCAGGACTGGAAAAAGCATTCTCAAATATGTGAGAAAAGCTCTCTGCATCCACAAGCATTTCATTGCTCCGTTTAGTCTGTCTCTTGGTAGGTTTCCTACGAATGTTATCATTATGGAGCTGATATATCTTCTTAATCACTTCTACTAGCTGGTACTCTTTTACCGTTGACAAACCGTGCAAGCGATTTATATGCTTGAAATCATTGCTCATAAAATCATAAACCGCATTACCCTTAAGTAAGGGTTTTCTTGCAGCTCTACCAATTTCCTGCATGTAATCGCATACATTACCAGTTGGAGCGAAATGCATCACAATCTCGATATCTTCAATATCAATTCCCATTCCAAACGCTTTTGTAGCAATCATAATAGGCTTCTCTTTGTTTAGAAATTGGATATAATTCTCTTGCTTAACTAAGGCATCTAGCCTGCCATGGTACTTTGCCACATACTCGCCTACATCATTAATTTTACAATAATCATGGAAACGCTCTATAAGAGCAACTGTTGGAAAATAGATTAACGTTTTTCTTTCAGTTACTATTGACCTTTTAATGTTCTTAATTAGAAGGTCAAACTTATCAAGCTCATATTCGCTTCTATTTTTAATCTTTTCCCTCTTATTCACAGTTATAGATATATCATCGCGGCGCACATAGCCCAAATAAGTAATGGGATCAATCATATGTAAACTTTGAATAGTCTCTTGATACATATTTTCCAGGCCACCAAAAATCGCAGTTGCCGTAAATGTCGCAATAACAAACTGCATTCCTTCTCTTTTCTGTTGGGATTTTCTCAATTTCATAATATGGTCACCAAGATACCAGTAGTCTGGTCTAAACTGTTTCCCCCAGGTAGTTACAATATGAGCCTCATCAATGACTAAAACTCCAAGCTTTCTCGGTCCGATAATTTGCATTAAATCACTCTTCCCCATGAGTGATTCAGGTGATAAATAAAGAACATTGCATTTCGCCTCAGCAATCTCATCAATTATTTCCTGCTTCTTGATTGGTGAAATATCTGAATTAATTGTTCTTGAGTATTTATAACCCCTAGATTCCAATCCATTCACCTGGTCGTTCATTAAGCCAATAAGAGGTGAAATCACAATTGTAAATAAGCCATAATTCTCTGCTAGATAAATTGCAGGGATTTGGAACATTGCAGATTTTCCAGCACCTGTAGGAGCTGTAACGAATATATCTCTAAAAGACTCTCCATCTTTACATCTTTCGACTTGTTCAACGAGATGCGATATCACGTCGCTTTGTTTTATGTTCTCAATCTCCCTCTTACCATCAGCAATAGAATCCATATCATAGACTTGTATAGGTTTAAAATTATCAGCTCTCCAATATTGCTTTAATATTCTTCTAAAATCAGGATGGACAAATTCATCCGGAGTTTCTTTGGCCTTCTTAACTATACACATTTCCAAGTCTGGTCTCAGTGTGCTAAGAATGGAAATCTTTTTTTTCAGAAGGTCAATATCTAATCCAACATTACTTTTAACTATCTGAATCTTTTCAACCTCATCAGTTAGAACTTTATCCAAGAACTGTAAATAGTCCAATTCATCAAGGAGGTCATATGTCAATACTCCTTCAGAATACAAATGTTCCGGTACATGGATATTACATTCTTCGTAGAAACTAATTGTTCTTTCTTTCTCATCATCCACAAATTGATTAAAGGTGTTATATATTTTTCCACCGATTTCTACAAAATTCGAATATATTTCTGTGTAAGCTTTTGCTGTTTTGCTCATTTCTCCTGATTTCTTAATTTCTGAGTTGTAGTGACTTAAAAGTTCATCTTGGATTTTTGTTTTTATATTGACACAAAGAGGATAAAAATTTTCATATAGGTTATTATCAATAATTATGACCTTGGGATACTGTGCAAATATAAATTCACGTAGTGCAAGGTATTCATCATAAGTAAGGATATCTTTAGATGATTCAAGACGCATAAAATATCCTAATCTGTTCTCCAAAAGTCTATCTAAATCTATCTTTCTTGATAAAACCTCATCAACATTAAAGCCCTTAATAACAACCATTGTTTTAGGGTCCTTATATTCATTAATTAGTTTTTCTAAACTATCTATCATTTCTTTCCTCCAGGTCACCATGCATAGCTTTTATTTCCTGCATTTTACGTAACTTTGAAAGTGCCGTTGATTCAATCTGTCTAATTCGTTCTCGCGTCACATTAAAATGTTTCCCTACTTCCTCTAATGTCATTCTTTCCCCAGTAGTAATACCAAATCGCATCCTGATGATTTCAGCTTGTCTTGGCTTTAGTCGACCAACACAATCATGTAATTGTCTGCTTATAAGTTTTCGCTCAACTTCTTGTTCCACTGTAATTCCCTCTGGAACAAATAATTCAATCAATTGGGTATCATGGTCTTCACCAACACAGACATCCAATGAAGCTGGGCTTAGAAGATTGTGGCTTATAGAAATTATTTCTTTTGCTTTTTCAATAGAATAATTTTCTTCTGATACTAGAAAATCAGTTAATTCCTTATCTGTCTCAAAACTATGGTTTTGAATGGTTTTACGAATATGATTAACTTTCTCAAATAGATGGACAGGTATTCTTACAAGGTATCCATTATCTGGGATGGCTCTGGTAATACTCTGTGTTACCCACCAATGGGCGTAGGTAAGAAACTTACATTCTTTCTTAATATCAAATCGTTCAACAGCTTTTTTAAAACCAAAAAAGCCATACATATAGAGGTCTTCATCATCTAATCTGTGCTGATAACTCTTCGAATACTTTTGAACTATTTTCCATATGAAGCGTTCATTTTTTTGAATTAGTATTCCTAAAACATTTTGATTACCTCTTTGATACATCAAACAGAGTTCTTCATTATTTAGCTTATTCAAACCAGAAGAGTCAAACGCTATTGTTCTATTTGATATTTCACAAGTTTCTTCTAAATGGTCATAATTGCCTTTCGAATCATTGTTTAATTCCTGTATATTTGTAGTTTCATTATCAAAAATAAGGTCTATACCACGTTCAATTAAATAGTCAATGATAATGTACTTATCCTGCAGTGGTAAAAAATCAAACAATTTTTCGAAACTCTGCTCACTAATTTTTTTCCCCACCAGATGTGGGTTGATTAATTTATCGATAAACTCTTTATTCATTGATTTCACCTCACTACCATGGCTATAACCCTTTATCAATACTTGCCTTGCACAATTAAATTATCCTAAATTCACACTAATTCAAATAGTCATTATCTTTAAAAGCCTCTATTTATTAATAATTGCGCACCACAGCAACTATTCCTATCTACCCGTTAACTGAATTATAAAACTTAATTAGACTAAATATGGTCCATGACAAAACTGACATATTATAATTGTCCCATCACAAATCATACGCACCTAGCAACCGGGTAAGCACTATAGAATACATCATATTTTTCCATCTAAAGAATAGATATCATTTGAGCCCAAGAAACGAGGTCACATAAACCAACTGCATCATCTAAGCCAAATAACATATCAGCACAACCACAGAAACCCACTCTGGCTAACCCTTTGGAGAAGCCAAAATATAAGGCCTTTTTCAGTAAAACAAAATATATAATAGTACTCCTGAGCTTATACAATATTGGTCGGTACTATTACCAAGATTTGCTTTGTACATCCATAGCAGTCTGGTCTACTCGGCACAAACAGAGTTCGTAACTAACTCTCGCCCTTTCAGGTCTGTCATGCTGACTATATCGATTTAGCTTTTTTCGAGCACTTATCAATTATTAGTTCAACAATCTTCCTCAAAGGGCTTGGTCTCTGTATGAAGCGAAATCAATGTTTCAACAGGCAGTAAGTGAATTTTTTTTGCTATAGTTATAATAGTTCATATAGTTATTCTTCAGGCATCAATATTAAGCCGGTTTTGCATAGTGTCAGTCATAAAAACATGTATTGGTGTAAATTCAGCACAAAAAAGCTAGACAGACATATGTCCATCTAGCTAAATTATTAGGTTCTAATAACAAAATATTCCATTTTATAGTTTCCTCAGTTTATGGTTTTTGGAAACTCCCTGTATGAATTATATACAACTAAATTATAAAACGCAATGATGGACCCTATGAGGACAAATCTTATTTTGCTTATATTTCTTCCGTAATTCATAATTATGTACCCTGTATTGATGAAATTGTAACACTCAGTGAAAGATAAAGAACTCACAGCTTCCACACTTACGAGAATATCAGACAATAATGAGAAGATCCTGAAATCAATAAGATAGCAGTTCAAGGGAATACTTTTATTACACAATTAAATTATAATTCACTGTTCGAGTATCCGGCTGAAATCAGAAGGATAATATACACAACAAACGCCATCGAAACCTTTAACCGCCAGTTACGCAGAGTCACGAAATCCAAGAGTGTATTTCCAACCGATGATGCCCTGTTGAAAATGCTGTGTCTGGCAATGATTGATATAACCAAGAAATGGACTATGAGGACTTGGGACTGGGGTAAAATTATTAATCAGCAAGCAATTCACTTCGAGGGCATATTTGACCTTCCCCCAGAACGAGTTAGGAAAAATCTTTAGGAAAGTTTATACTAATTTCTTGACAAATTCTACTGCGATCAACCACTCACCAAAATACTTTTTTCCACAACTATCATTCCTCAATCTCTTCTATTCGCTCATCTAACATTTCAACCAGCTGAAATACCAGTCCTTCTTCATCATACTTTGAGAAATCAGGAACAAGTTTTTCAATAATTCCAAATCCTGTATTAGCATATTCCTCCGCTATTCCATACACTAAATCAGTGTTCCTAATTTTATCTTCTTCTTCTGTCTTTCTTAATTCATCAATTGCTACAGAGTAAATATAAGCCATTACAGAGTCTTTCCCTTTTGCCGATGATTCAAGAACAAGTCCTTCCTTGGATTTTGATTTTGTTCTAGTTCCTTCATTCACTCCTAATGCGAATGCAAGCATAAAAATATCTGTTCTTTCACCATTTGACTTCAAGCAAAGCATGTCAACTTTATCAATTTTTTCTTTAATTAATCCCTCAACATACTGTCGGTCTGCGGATAATCTATCTGCCATTGCTTAAGCCTCCCTTATAGTTGCTATTTCATCTGTAGTAAGCTTATTGTAACTTGAAATAACCTCTTGATTTAATACATTACTAATTTCATCTGAATATTCTGATGGAGTAACCGCCAAAATTATTTGCTTCGATTGGCTTACATTTAAAAGCACTTTTGCAAAATTTTCTCTGTTAATATCTGAAACTCTTCCAACCGGCGTATCAATAAATAATAAATTATCGTATCCTGAAACTTCATGAAGTCCAATCGTAAATGCAAGTGCAAGCAATTCCTTTTCTGCTGCTGAGCAACTATGTAGGCAGGATAAATTTGTTCTTTTATGGAACAATTTCAGTCTAAAATTATCGTCTAGTTCAATCCTTCCGTATGTTTCTTTCTTCCATAATAATTCCTCGAAAATTTCCATCGTTCGTTTTTGCATTTTTGACTTTACATCAGTAACAATACTATTCTTAATGCTTATAATGATTTCCCTAGCATCTGACACAAAATCATAGTGTCTTTTAATATCATCGCAAGTGGAATTATCCTTTATTGCTTGGTCATATTCTTTCTTTTTATCTGTTTTTTCTTTTTCTAAATTTTCTAATTGGGTTTTATACGAACCTTTTTTTTGAGAATTTAATTTAACCAAGTCCTCATTATTTCGTTTTTGCATCATTGCTATTTCGATCTCTTTTATTTCACTGACTGTTGAAATTTGATTATATAATTTATCATTTTCAGCATTTAGATCATCAATTTTGTCTTGATATTCTTTCAATAATCCAAATATTCTTTCTTTATCATTCTGATATTCAGATACTTCAAGTCCTCTATGAATGTCATTTTTTATTTCTGTAAGCTTCTGTATCGATACATTCGACATAAACTTTTGAACTAAAGTTTGAAAATATTCTTCTGCTGATTTATTCAAATCACTACCGCAAATTTTACATTTGTGTTCTTCTAAACTATTCTTTATGACATCAATATTAATATCTGGAACTAACGAACCATCCCCCACTTTTTGCATGATATATTGTTCTGTATTTTTATTTTTCTTATACAATAATATCTTCACTAAATATTTTCGAACAAATATTGATAATTCTTGTTTTACCTGCATAAGTTTCGCTTCATATCTTACAATTTCTTCCTTATTCTTATTATATCTATTATTATACTCTACAATTCTCTCAGTCCCGTTAATTATTGAATCCATCTGCTCAATCGCTTTTTCTGAATTCGCGATCTGCTCCTCGATTTGCGCTATTTCTCGCTTTTTATTGTCAATATTATTCTGTACTACATTTAATGCTGTTGCCTTTGCTTCGAGATTTGGTGATAATCTAGATAATTTTTTCTGATATTGCTTAGCAAAACTTCCCAGATGTTCTTCGACTTTTCCAATCACATTTACCTGAGCAATTTCATAAATACTATCTCGTATATGAGACACGTTACTAATATCTGGATCAAAATAATTAAGCAATTGCTCACCATCAAAATAAAAGTACTCTCTTATTTTCTTCGGCAAATATCGATTTATAATTTCATCTGCTTGTGCTTCCTCATACCTATAAGTATCTCCACTCGCTCTAGTTTCTAAAACATTGAATATGTCCTTTCCTGCTTGGAGATAGGTGTTTACACTAATTGAAGCTTTACGTTCAAATACATACTTTTGGTTTCCTTCAGTCATACAAATTTTAACCACAACATATCCATATTGTTCATCATTTATTTTCGCTTCTTCGATAGCATCTATATTACATAATGATAACTTATCCTTTTGATTACTGATCAATTTTACTGCTCCAGAGGCATGTGGTTCATCCCCGTACAGGCACCAGTTGATCGCATTTAAAAGATTTGTTTTCCCAACTCCGTTTGAAGCTACAATAATATGCATATCATTCTCTGATGTCTTGTCAAAACAAAACTTAACATTCTTATATTGTCTATAGTTATTTATTTCAATTGATGAAAAGCGCATTACTCATTTCCCCTTTCATTCAATGCTAAGTCGATCAATTCTTTATATTTTTTACTATACTGGCAACTTTCATTTTCATGATTTACAATATCAAAAAGAAAATCCCTCATTGCCTTATCATTCTTTGTTTTTTCCTCCAATAGTGCTTTAATAGTCAAGTTCTTTATCATTCCGTAACCTCCCTTAAAATAGAATATACTTCATTTAAAACAGATGAATTATTGATAGCATTTTTCGATAACTCCAATACACGGTCCATCTCTTTTTTGAAAATACGCTTTTCTAATTCAATTATCTGGTCATTATGAAAATCAGAAATATCTGGTTTAATAATCATATCGTATATATTCGCAATATTTTTCCCTGGTGCCTGTCTGATTATTCTACCTATCCTTTGTATATACTCCCTTGGATTTGTACTACTTGCCATTACTATAGCTCGGTCTGCTGAAGGAATATCTATTCCTTCATCCAAACATTTTATTGCAACAAGAACCTGATACTTTTTCTCTTTAAAACATTTAATAATGTATTGTCGCTCTGATAACCCTCCGTATTTATCTGATGATATTGTAGATTGTGCCTGAGTAAATCTAGACGCAGAAATACCATTTTCCCCCAATATTTTCATTACTTTGTCCATCTGATCGGCCGAAACAAAGATAATTGTATCTGATATTTCTGCCCCAATCTCCGACAAAATAGATTCTAATTCTCTGTATTTTTCATGTGCATTCTTTTCGATATCTGCACGTTTAAAACGCATCATCTGAAGGTAATTGTAAGTTTCTTCACTTTTAAATCTGCTAATACGAATTATTTTATCTGTAATTATTTTATATTCTTCTAGCTCATCCTCTGTCATTGATATGAATCGAGGTTCATACTTAAAATTAACTAGAAAAGGCTTTCCGGTTAAAGGATTATGATTTTTCAAAGCATCTTCAAGTGAAAATTCATATGATTTACCACCAAAATACTTTTCAATTAAATAACTACCCTCATCATCAAACCAACGCTGGGGTGTCGCGCTCAATCCTAGTCTATATGAATATCTTTCTAGCAAACCATTTTTTGTTTTTGCCGCACCCAAGCCATGAACTTCATCGCCTATCAGAAATTTTGTTATTCTGTCACTAGTATCATTTATTAAATTGATATAATTTTCAGAACTACAAATTTGATGAGTCGAATAAACAACCAAGTTTCTATATAAACCAGTGCTTAATTTCAAAATTTCTCGTTTTAATAGTGATGGCCAATTAGTTACATTCCCATTTATCTCTATTGAATGGTCAACTTGTATATCCAAACTTTCAATATCTGTTTTCCATTGGGATGCCAATGTTATTTGCGGACATGCTATAACTACAAGTAGCTTTGAAGTATCTTCCATTGCATTCTTAATACAACCGATTGCAGTTCTTGTTTTGCCACAGCCCGTTGCCATTTGCAAAAGTAAATTTCTTTCATTATCTTCCCACATTTCAACTGCTTCCTTTTGATAAAAGAATAGCTTTAGTGAAGGTTTTGGTGATTGCATTTCGATAATAATATTGTTTGGATAATAATTCTTTATTGCCAGCATGGAAGGCTCAAAATATTGACTTTCAGTTATTAGTTTTTCTGCAAGAGCTTGTGGAATATCTTTTACCTCAACATCTGGCCTTACAGCTCTCCAAAAACTGTCAAATTTCTTAATATCATCCTCTATATAAGGTATTGCGCCCGACCAACTACAAAACACTTTGAATTCTTCTGTATTGCCAAGCCACCCCGATGCTGATTCATTATTGGAGCCACTAAAGGATAAAATATTTCCACTTTGGTCATGGAAAATTCCAACTTTCTGATGCATAATTCCTAATTCATTTATCTGGTCAGCACTACACATCTTGCCATTTTTTTTTATTACCGCAATTTTTATTTCAAGCTTATCTTTCGCAAGCATCCAGCCTAGTGCCATAATATGGTCCTTTTGAAATTGGGATTCAATCTGCGAATAATCACTAATAAATTTTTCTGTAAGCAACTCATCTAGATTTTTAACAGAATTTTCTAGCATCATAATATCATCGCAACTTAATTGCGGACATGTCACTAATCTCATCTTGCCACCGTTAGAGATAAAATTCTCCAACCCTCGTGCAGCCAGTGCTAAACTACTTGATGAAAAAAATCCAGCAATTCTATCATAATGATTGGATAACGATAATACCGGGATATAAAATTCCCATAAAACATCATCCATTCCTGAATCATATGAAATTTTTAGTGGTATATTGGATAAGTTTTTAGTCATTTTCTCACTTCCATTTCAAATGGGTTTCAATGATTTCTTCACTATCAATAGATTTACAAACATATTCTAGCATGGTTCTAACATTTGGTCTTCGACGTATTGCTGTACTTTCTGATAAGTAATTACGAAGTATTCCCATCATATTAACTTCATGATATCTTGCATCAATAACACTTTTCTGGATTATTGGTATTAGCAGAAATAATTTTGTTCTTATTTCTTTTCTTACATCATCATCAAATTCAATATATTCTTTTCCAATATAGCTAACAGAAAATGGTTGATGCTTTGTTGTCAGATGCATTAACGATGCAGTTTTATAATGATTTTCTCCATATTTTGTCTGTGCACCTTTACTACCTGTTTTATTAAAAAAATATCCAATCAATTGATAATTGCAACCTGGATTAGACTCTACTATCCTAATAACATCGTCTATTGAATTTATGCTACTATATTGCGGAATATTTTTAGCCGATATATCTTGTATACTCGTTGCATCTGCTTCAATAATATCAATTATTTTCCTTACCGATGTTTTATTAATGGTCTTAAGTATATGTGCAGCTACTCTCTGCAATTCACCTTCAGCATATTTTCCCTGAGGTATCACATCAACTGGGTGTAAATAGAATAATCTTAAGATTTCATGGTCATAAATACTACCATTGAGTATTTTTTCTATATAACTTTCCAAACCTAATCATCCCTTCTCTTTTTCACCCGTCTTTGCTTCATATCAATTACATATTTCTGTTGGTCAAATCTTAAATCAAAATATTTTGCTGCAATATCTGGAAATTTTTTTTCGAACTCTATCATTGCTTTCATTGCAGAACACAATGTCCCCACTGTTTTATGATATTCTTGATTTGCTTGACAGTATTGCCTAAATGATTTTTTCTTCAAAAACTGAGGCTGATTACACCATCTAGCAATCTGGATAAACATTCCCTTATATGGACTGTTCAAATAATATTCATGCCGCATAATATAAGGTAAACAACCATATTTGATAATAATTGAAATCCTTTCAAATATGCTTGCAATTTCCACTTCATCTTGTGAAGCAAATCCAGAAAGCACATATAATTTTGTACTTTTGCAATTATAGCTTCTCCATAATTTAAGTTTTTCTTCTATTAAATCCCTATCCTCAATATGGTCAAATGCAAATATTATATCCCCCTTATATTTTACGTTGTTAAGTATTTCTGCTTTTTTAGAAGTAAGTAACCGAATATCAAGGCCTTGCCTAAATTGAAATGGTTTCCCTATTGCAATAAGTTCATCAAATACTTCTTTCCACTTTCCATATGCAAAAATATTATCATCCCACAAATAAATCCCTTTTCTGCTCGTATCAAGCCATTCAGATATATGGGAATGAAATTGAGCTTTATCATATTTTCGGTTTACACAAAACTCACATTTTCTGAAACACCCTCTTGTCGCAAAACCTATTGAATAATCTGTATAATCTTTCCAATACACTGTTTTGTTTTTATGCAATGCATTATGTTCTATATACTCGTCATAAATGTGATAGTCTGGCATATGATGTTCAATTTCGCAAGGTAAATCCATTCCACCATCAAAATAAAACCCTGTGCCTCCGTGAAACACATTATCAAATTCTAATATTTTTTCATCAATTGTTGTAAAATCAAAAACTTTCGATATATATATTGCATCGTATTCTCTAATACCTTCATAATCGTCCTTTGTAATGCATTCATAGTTTTCGATAAGTTCCACATCGCATCCTTGCTCTTTAAAAAATCCACTTAACTTCATAATAACTAGGTTTGGATGACGTGTTCCATTATCCAATAAATCTGCATCAATCAATCCTATTTTCCCTCTAATACTGTAATCAACACGTTGTTTCATCATTAAACGGTCCTTTGCATTTATATTTATAAAGTGCATTATCCACTATTAACCCAGTCGCATATTCAGGAAATTCAGGTTAGTAATATTATGTTTATTATACATTCCATTAATGAAAATTACAACTTTTTTTTATGTAAATAATATGATTATCATGCGATTCATGGATAAAATACTAGCTTTATAAAGTCATATCAGAATTTTAGCTATTTATCTCATTTGCATTTTTGTTACAATATCTTCTAAATCGCTTCATCATTAATCATTACATAGCCTTTTGTATCAAAATTTAACAGAATTCCCATAATTTAAGACATATATTCTATTCTTCAACCAATGCCATCATTAACAAATCTTCACGACTCAAAGAACTATCCTTTCCACAATTCATACAATCGGTTTTATTCAACTCTAAATGCACCCAAAACAAAACGTGCTCACGTGGTAGTCTGTGTTTTTTCTCCCACACGTATTTTATAAAACCACCTCATATCTCGGTCTAACAGATTTGGCGAATAATACACTTTGTTAATGGTCAGTAAGAATGTTGAACGCCAAAGTCCTCATGGAGTCAACTTTTGCATTAATTTTGAAATCCTAAATCATTACTTAAGGATTATGTGGAGCAATCAAAACATATCGTAAAGGTAGTAGATTGCACAGAAACATACAATCCAATACCCTCTTAAATAAAATAGTGGATGCCACAAAGTGACATCCACCATTTATTAGATTTCTTTTATTACTATATCAGACCTGATTTCTGAAGCAATCGCTGAGCCATGGCTGCAACTTCTGCACGTGTTACGTAATCTTTTGGTGCAAGTGATTTATCATCTTTTCCAGATACAATCCCTGCTTTAAGACAATTTGCTATGCCAGTCTCGGCATAAGCAGAAACGGTATCATCATCTTTAAAAGTACCGAGTAATGTGCTGATTTCACTTTCAGTTAAATCTATATCTAATTCTGTAATGTCCATTGCTAAAGCCAAAATGGTTATTGCCTGTTCTCTGGTGATCCTATCATTTGGACGAAATGTTCCATCCTCATAACCAGAAATCAATCCATAGTGCTTAGCTGTTGCAATATAACCACTGTACCAAGCAGAATCAGCGACGTCACTAAATTCATTTTCCACAGCACCATCGTCAAGGCCTAGAGCCTGAACCATTATTACAGCAAACTCCGCTCTTGTTATCGCACCGTTTGGATTGAATGTTCCATCTGTATAACCAGATATGACCTTGCGAGAAGCCATATCATTTACCGCATTTTGTGCCCAGTGGCCTTCCACATCTTCAAACTCTATCGGATTATAGATAAGCGCATAAACGCTATTCGTCAGGCTGTTGATCACGGCATAATATATACCCTCTATGACAGTGATTTGGGTTGGTACATGGCGTACACTACCATCCGAATCTACAATGACCGCAGTTGTTATGGCCTTCGCGTCAACGTCACTCGGTATTTCAATCCTCCGTTCAACATACGATTTATAGCTTGAAACAGTACGTGTTTCTCCGTTATAGGTACAGCTAACTGTAAATTCAATCGGCTCTACCATAAGGATCAATCCACCCTTTTTCAATGCAGCTTCCACAACTAGCTCCATATCCTCATTCGGTTCAGAAATCATTACTTCGACAGTAATGTCAGAAAGATCAATCGCCTCACCAAAACGGGCTGCCATCGCATCAATATCGATTTCTTTTGCAGGCAGAGTATAGATTGCTGAGCTTGTCTTAATCATCAAACTAGCATTCTTCTCTTCCAGGTTCTTGACCATCTTCCCAGTTATAAGACCGGACTTTATATCAGAACCACTAATAATAGGTACTTCAACCGTTAAACCATCTGCTTCAGAATTTAATAGTGCTTTGAGTTTATCGGTATCAATACTAACTTTTGTCTTTGTTCTTCCCTCTTCATTCATACCATTTTGTTTTTTAGCAGCTGTATACCCCTTGCCATTTACCAAAATAACGACATCGTCGTATAAATTTGATGAAGAAGATGTACTATCTGACCTAGAATTATTAATGTTCTGGGTCACTATGAATACAACCGTATCCATATTATCCGCACTAACCATCACTGTTGCTTCGTATACACCTTTAGCAAGCCCATTATTTGCCGCTATGGTAAAGCTTGTAGATTGATTTGAAACAAGGTTTGTTTGTTTTGGTTGCGTAAAACTAAATGATTCAGCGTCAGCTCCACTCATTGAGACAGCTAAGCCAGTTAGATTTCCAGTGCCATTACACAGTATTGTGATGATTTTGGTTTCTTGAGTTCCAGAAGAATAATTAGATTTCAAGGTAGACATCATGAGATCATTCAAGTCTTCTACTGTATAGGTTTCACTAGTAGTAAAGCTCTCTACCTCACCATATGACCTTCCAAGACTGTTTACGGCATAGGACCGCAAGTAGTAGGTAGTGCTGGGACTAAGGCCACTTGCTACTTCACTAAAACTGCCAGTTCCTGTTCCCATGCTTACCTTGGTCACGCCTTCCGCACCCATTACGGGTACGTCATCCGTTGACGAATAAAGTACTCCTTTATCACTTACTGGTTCGCCACCAGAATCTGACACATTTCCACCTAGTGTTGCCTCTGTTGCCGTGACTTGCGATACTTCCGATGTCGTCAAGGTCGGTACAGTTTCTACCCTAGCCCCAATAGTAAGTGTGCTGGTTTTTATTTCATTTTCTGATGCTAATTCGATTGACCCGATGGTTACACTGAACGCCGCTAGATCTGAGTCAAAATCCCTACCATCATACCCAAGCATCACCGTACATTCTGTATTGTTATCATAGGTAATAGCTTCTATTGTTACCCCATCTGGAGCATTATCTAGTGTGAAGCTTGATGGTAAAAGTTCACCATCTACAAAAGTCGTACCTGAAAGCTTTATTGTCAAGATAGCTGTACCGAGGTTCTCCTCTGTTAATGATGTCGCTGAGCTTAAAGAGGCACTTATGGAATCCGTTGTAAAAGCTACAATCGAACCATATGATGTTCCAATATTGTTTGTGGCATAGGACCGTATGTAGTAGGTTGTGCTAGGACTAAGGCCACTTACTACTTCACCAAAGCTGCCAGTTCCTGTTCCCATACTTACCTTGGTCACGCCTTCCGCACCCATTACGGGTGCGTCATCCGTTGACGAATAAAGTACTCCTTTATCACTTACTGGTTCGCCACCAGAATCCGACACATTTCCACCTAGTGTTGCCTCTGTTGCCGTGACTTGCGATACTTCCGATGTCGTCAAGGTCGGTACAGTTTCTACCCTAGCACCAATAGTAAGTGTGCTGGTTTTTATTTCATTTTCTGATGCTAATTCGATTGACCCGATGGTTACACTGAACGCCGCTAGATCTGAGTCAAAATCCCTACCATCATACTCAAGCATCACCGTACATTCTGTATTGTTAGCATAGGTAATAGCTTCTATCGTTACCCCATCCGGAGCATTATCTAGTGTGAAGCTCGATGGTAAAAGTTCACCATCAACAAAAGTCGTACCTGAAAGCTTTATTGTCAAGATAGCTGTACCGAGGTTCTCCTCTGTTAATGATGTTGCAGAGCTTAAAGAGGCACTTATGGAATCCGTTGTAAAAGCTACAATCGAACCATATGATGTTCCAATATTGTTTGTGGCATAGGACCGTATGTAGTAGGTTGTGCTAGGACTAAGGCCACTTACTACTTCACCAAAGCTGCCCGTTCCTGTTCCCATACTTACCTTGGTCACGCCTTCCGCACCCATTACGGGTGCGTCATCCGTTGACGAATAGAGCACTCCTTTATCACTTACTGGTTCGCCACCAGAATCTGACACATTTCCACCTAGTGTTGCCTCTGTAACCATCACTTGTGATACTTCCAATGTTGATACTTCCGGTGCAGTCCTAGCGGCCTTGTTTATAGCTACAGAGTAGAATACAGTTCTTGAATCATCGTTCGCAGTTACCGTTATGTATACGTCAGTCGTACCTCCTTCTGTTAGAAGAAGTGAATTGCCAGGCATTATTTCATCAGAAAAATCTGACTCTAAATAAAGATTTATCTTCGAATACTTAGAAGCCGTGATATCTGAAACTGATATATCAAATATACTATAGTCTATATCAATATTCCATAAGACAGGGTCGTCACTGCTTCCTGCACCGCTTGTCTTAGTATCCGTCATAGATAAAACACTTACTAATTCCGCTTCACTGCGAATTGGTAAAACCATGGCCGAAACGGATACACCATCTTCTTCCGTCGTTTTCAAAAAAGCTTCTTTGGCCGCACTGTTTTTCTCAGCTGTAATCGAAATACCGTCCATTGTAATAGATATTGTAGAACTATCTGTTATTTTTGCACCGTTATCGTCATACCAGGTAACTCCTTCATAGGAACCTGTTTTTATCGTGGAAAATAGAGTATTCGCAGTCTCATATTCACTATCTGAAGTGTATGAAAAGAGCAGAGGGGCTGCTGAAACATATGCTGCATCCGTTGTATCCATGTCGAAATCAGCATCGGCTGGATCTGCAAGTCGAGGATAAATATTGTCTGAAAATGTCCAGTGTTCATCCGTCCATCCTTCTCCACTTGAGCCTGTTCTGAGTCCAGTTCCTATCATATTTAAAGTAGATATTCCTTCTGCCTGATTTGAATAATCTTTATCGCCTATACCTTTATATGTGGACATCTGCTTGTCATAATAGCAATCTAACGCATAATTGGAACTATTCTGACCGAGTATTGCGCCTACATAGCGGTAGCTACACGCTATGGTACCGCTATTATAACAGTAGGACAATTCTTTAGGTGACCCGAATCCGACCAGCCCTCCTAGGTAGCGATAGCCTGATACGAAACCAGAGTTATAGCAATATAAAACTGCGCCAGAGGTAAAACTGTTGCCAATCAACCCTCCCACGTTAGAAGTTCCAGATACAGTACCTGTATTATAGCAGTGCAACAACTCTGCACTACTGATTTGGCTGGCCATACCACCAATATAATCGGTATCCCCTGATACACTCCCGGTGTTATAACAGTAAGACAGTTTGCCGGTATATATAAGACTACTAAAGCCACCGATATGATTAGCACCTGATACCTTGCCTGTATTATAACAATATGAAATTGTATTATTATAATTGTAGCCAACTACACCGCCTAGATGATCCGTACCTGATAGGGTACCCGTATTATGGGAGTATGACATCGAGCTATCAATACCATAACCTACTACACCGCCAATATAGGAATCTCCTGATATATTGCCTGTGTTATAGCAATGGGAAAGTTCCATACCCTGGTGCCTACCCGCAACGCCACCTAGATCTGAATTGCCAGATATGGTCCCGGTGTTATAACAATAGGATACCATGCTATTCGCACTGTAACCGACTACCCCCGCAACATAGTTATTTGTGCCTGTTATAATTCCCTCATTATAGCAGTATGACAATGTGCTATCCTCGATAAAAGCGGCTATGCCAGCTACAAATTTGTCACTAGCAGTGATATAGCTGTTGACTATTCCCAAATTTTCAACAGTTCCATTACTGATATGTCCAAACAATCCCTGATATCTTGTTGTCCCATCGATATATATTCCTTTAATAACATTTCCATTGCCATCAAATATACCCGAAAAATTCTTGGAAGACTCCGCACCTATAGGCACCCATTCGTTGATTGTAAACGGTGCCAAGCCAGTAGTTCCAAATTGATCCGTGTACACTAAACCGGCAGTACTTTTTGTGCTGTCAAATGTTTCGTTGCTGCCACTATCATCGCCAGCTATACCAGTGCCCAACCAATATGTCGTTTTTCCTTCTTTGGCAACCACGACAAGCCCAGTATCAGCGTCTAATGCAAAACTCACGCCAATGTTTAAGTCGATTTCACCAGCAAGCTTAAAATGCTGATCTTCAAAATCTTCCCCCTGGTTGACTAAATAAGCTAAATCAGCCAAATCTTGGGCACTTGAAATGATATACGGATTATCTTGGGTCCCAATACCATCCGTGAATCCTGTCGGCGCATTGTCCACCGTCGGATAACTCCATTCGCCATCGGAAGCAACTGCTGTCGATTCTAGTAGCGGGAAAAAAGATAGAACCATACATAGTGTGAGAATAACGCTTAAAGCTTTCTGTTTCATATTTACACCCTTTCATGCTGCTATAGCTCAGTATGCTAAAAATTTATTGTATAGTATACAAATGCATTCTGCAAAGTGTATTTCACATTTTAGAGCAACTCCGTTGGGTGATTGGATATAGATAGTATGAATAGTAAAGTACCCTATCATTCCAAACATCCAATTCAGCAACTGAAGGGCTTTCTGTTTGAATTAATGCGAACAGTAGCATTGTTTCATCACCCGCATGCCACTAATTAGAAACATAATTTACTAGATGAGCAATTCGCTGATGAAATAATTTTACCAAGAATGCGGGATTTGCACTTACGCCTCTATTTTATATATTACTTAATTACAAAACATATAAACACTGCAAAAACAATCACGAAAATATTTTATCGTGTTTTTGTCAATTTTTTTCCACCAAATATTTATGTCATAATCATTATCGACTGCTGGTATACTACTTTATTGAATAACGTTTTTTTATAATTATCCAAACTATTTTCCTTTTCAACGCGTCTATATAATATAAGACAATGTTTCGAAACAAAGGAGTCTTTTTAATGAGCAAGAAAAAGAAACAAATATTGGAACTATACCTGTTGAAAAAACAGCAGGACCACTATAGGTATGTCTACAGCATTATTAAGCACCGTGACGATGCACTTGACGTTGTACAAGAAAGTATTCTAAAAGCACTTAAGAGCTACCATCAATTAAAAGATACAACTAAAATTAATGCTTGGTTTTATCGGATTCTCATGACCACATCCTATGATTACTTAAGAAAAAACAAGAAATACAATACTCAATTGTCGGAAGTCAGCAAATTACATCTCAGTTCATATTTTGACCAATATGCTGATATTGATTTAGCTGATGCAATTTCAACATTGTCCGTTAATGAGCAAACAGCCTTGTATTTTAGGTATTATGAAGATATGAAAAATGAGGATATCGCAAAGCTCTTAGGAGAAAATATCAATACAGTCAAGACTCGAATATATGGTGCACTTAAAAAATTGTATCCCTTACTAGAACCAAATATTAAGGAGGAAAAATAGTGCGAACAAGAGATGAACTTAAACAACACATTGATGCTATAGAAATACCTGATGAACTTGATTCCCTCGTCCAACAAACAATAAAGGAGTATCACATGAAAGAAAAGAATAAAAGAATATACCAATGGTCAGCAGGCCTCGTAGCTTTATTTGCTTTTGTTATTACAATCAATGTAAATCCAGTACTAGCTGAGTCTCTTTCCCGAGTGCCACTACTTGGCTATGTAGTGCGAGTATCTACCTTTACGCAGTATCAGCAAACGGATGCACAATACGATATGAACATTGAAATTCCTGCAATAGAAATTGACGATTCCGTGTATGGAGACTTATCCGATATCATTGAGCAAGATGGTTCTCCTGAAAACGAGAAACTTAACCAAGTTATTTATGGGCTCAATGAAAAATATAGTGAGGAGGGAAAGGCTCTTTATGAAGCTTTTCAGGAAGAAACAGCAGAACTTGATCTGGCCGGAGGTGGACATCTGGGCGTAGATAGTGGATACGAAGTTAAGACTAACGATGAGCGGTTCTTAAGCCTAGGAAGATATACCGTTAACACGGTCGCCTCTTCCTCAACTACAATGTCATATGACACCATCGATAAAGTAAATGCGCAAATTGTCACCTTACCTGCATTATTTAAGGATGATACTTATATACCTTTAATAAGCGAATTAATTATTGACCAGATGACCGAAAGAATGAATACGGATGACTCACTCGTTTATTGGTTAGCAGATGATCAGATAGCCTCTTTCGAAAGCATCTCAGCAGACCAAAACTTCTATATCAACGAATCACACCAATTGGTTATTTCTTTTGATAAATATGAAATTGCACCTGGCTATATGGGATTGCAAGAATTCGTACTTGATACGGATGATATTCGTTCACTACTAATTGACCCAAATTACCTCGATTAGCCTTTAGACTCTCTGCCCAAATCAGTTTGACTACGTATACGTATTTCACATACGATATTTATTAAGCTGAATTCATAAGTATCACAAAAATACATAGCTTCTCTTTAATCGTTAAATTGAAGAGAAGCTATGTATTTTTTATTATTTAACTAAAGTTAGGTCCATCCATTCCATAAATTACACATAGGTGTAGATTAAGTACATATAATGGTGTAAAAACAAAATGAGCCAAAAACTCACAACTCGGTTACAATAAATGTGCTAGCAAATACTAAACCGAGGAGTGTGAATCATGGCTCAGTACAATATTACCCTAACCGAAGAACTCTTGCACGGTCTTTTCGTCTCAGATGGAAAAGATGAAGCTTTTTCTAACCTATTGGAAGAGATATTCAACCAAGTATTGGTTGCTCAATCTAATGACCAAATTGGTGCTGCCCCATACGAACGCACCGACGAAAGGAAGGCTTACCGTAACGGATACAGGGACCGACAGTTGACCACCAGGGTGGGAACACTGACGCTGCACGTCCCAAGACATCGTAACGGCGACTTCAGCACTGAACTTTTTGAGCGTTACCAACGCAGCGAGCAAGCCCTGCTTCTGGCCATGATGCAAATGGTCGTGAGCGGTGTATCCTCCAGGAAGGTGGAAGACATCACCTATGAACTCTGTGGCAGGAAGTTCTCCAAGTCTATGGTTTCTAAACTGTGCGAAAAGTTGGATCCCATCGTAAAGAATTTTCAGAACCGTCCGCTCGAAAAGCATTATCCCTTCCTGGTGGTGGATGCCCTTTACCTCAAGGTACGCGAAGATAACCGAGTCCGTTCCAAAGGACTACTTGTAGCTGTGGCTGTTAACCAAGAAGGTTACCGTGAAATCATCGGTTTCAGGGTGGCAGACACAGAGTCCGAAACAAGCTGGAGAGAGTTCTTCTCATCCTTGAAGGACCGAGGTCTTAAAGATGTACATCTGGTCACTTCGGACAGCCACAGAGGACTTGTGAACGCCATCAGGAAACATTTCCAGGGCGCTACCTGGCAGAGATGCCAAACACACTTTTCAAGGAACGTGCTGGACTTGACACCAAAGTCACTGCAGCCAGAACTGAAAGAACATCTACGTAGGCTCTATGAAGCTGTTGATCTAGAAAGTGCCACCAAAGTTCGTGATGAGATTATAGACAAGTACGAAACCAAAGCATCACGTGCAATGAATCTTCTAGATGAAGCCTTTGCCGATGTCACAGCTGTTCTCAGCGTTCCCTTAAAATACAGGAAACGGCTCCGAACCAGCAACGGCATTGAGCGACTAAACCAGGAGATTCGCCGTAGAGAGCGAGTCATACGGATCTTCCCGAATGAGGCTTCGGTTATCCGTCTCATTGGCGCCCTACTCATGGAACAGGACGAGAAATGGCAGACTGGCCGCAAGTATTTTGAGATGGATCTTTACTACCAGACGTTTTCTGAATCTAAGAATTCTGCAAAGGCTGCTGCAGTCGCCTAATCTAAACTACCGAGGAATTTACACACAAATGTGGACTTGACTTAGGTGTATCCTTCTGATTCTGTTTTTAAGCAATATATGCTCGAGTACATATAATGATGTAAAGCCACACCTAGGTTACAATACATATGCTAGCAAATACTACACATTCATTACTCAGTACTATACCCAGCCTTGCCTCTATTACATTTGAATCGATATACCATTATGGTGACGACCATAATGAGAATGTATAGTGCTGGATAGAAAAATAAACCAATATCTTCATTTGCATCCGCTCTAAAAAACAAATTTATTAATCTAAAAAAAGAATAGCTACTTGCTGCAATTAGAAAGACTTGACCATTAAAGTGTTTCCCTCGTTTTTCAATGTATAAAACAAGGAGTGCTATTAACCCCAACGCTAACATTTCATATACTGGAGTTGGATGAACACTTACCGGTTTATTAAAAATCCCAACTACCTGATTCGCTATTTGCCATTGATGTGGCAAACTGCCGACGGGATAATGAATTGCCCAAATCATATCGCTCTCTTTTCCAAAGCAACAGCCCGCTAACAAACAACCAATTCTCCCAATACTTAACCCGATTAAAATTCCTGGTGTTAAACAGTCCATAATTTCTAGAAATGATTCTTTTTTGGCAAAGGCATACAATCCAATCGCAGAAATTGCAGACAATAATCCGCCATAAAGTGCATATCCGCTACCAGTAAACGGAAAAACATATTCCACTAAAGTAATGATTTTATCTGAATTATGAAAGTGATAAAGTATACGAGCGCCAATCATAGAAATCCAAAGAACCAAGAATAACTTAATCACCACATTTGAATGCGATTCCTTTGTTTGATGAAATCGTAGTATTGATATTATGATAAAAGCCATGCTCCCTAATAATGCAAATATTTTATAGCTTGGTATCCCGTAAATCAATGGTAGCACAGGGCTCACTCATCCCTTACCAGACTTAAATCAAGTCCAAATAGTTCTACTGGCAAAGCTCCACCTAAGGTTTGTGGATTTCCATCTGTAAAGGTTAAGTCTGCAGTCACATCATCACCTACCAGTTCATAAATTGTTTCTGATTTCTGCTTAAGTGTAATCGTATTTACGGCTGGTTCCCAATCCTCCATTGGAACAATAACGGTAAGTGTACCCGTATACATTCCATCACTCCCATTCAGAACCACACGCGTTTCCATCGGCATGCCTAGCATTTCTTCAAAATTCAACTCACCAGTACCTCCACAGGCTTCAATTTCAGTTTCAGTCGGCACTGAAGTTATTACAATAGAGCCAGACCATGAACCTGATAAATTCGCTGGCATCTTCTCTTTATACCCTAATTCAATAAGCTCATCCTGGTATCTTTTTTCACCATCTGTCATTTTTAAAAGCTGTGCCAATCGTGCTACCCTTCCAGCCTCGATATACTTTTCATCTCCTCCACCAGAAAAGCCAAGTTCTCTACTGGTATCTTTTAGGATTCTGTTTTTAAGTACAAATAATTCTTCTAACCGTTCTTCCATGGACATTTCCTTCTCATCATATCCATACTTGGAATTCGTTAATAACTTTGCATTTTCAAAGGCCTCAATTAGTTCTTTATTCGCTCTTTCAAACTTCGCAACTTCATCTTCTCTTTTGCTTCTTTCTTCAAAAACTTTTCGTAAGTCATTTTTAGCTTTTTCGCGAATATTATTCAATGTTTTTTCGCCTAGCATGTCTGTTAACGGCGTTCCATCAGCAGCTCTTTCCATATCATGAAGCGTAGCATATTCTTCTATCGCATCAATATAAACTTCTCTTCTCAAACCATCCATTTGTTCAAAAAGCTCATCAAAGTTCCCTTTTTCAACATTGTAACCCCACGGTACCCAGCTTGAAGCACCGTTTAGATATATTTTATATGCCGCTTCTAATTTATCATTTTTCCATCTATTAATTTGCCGCTCGATTACTTCCGCCCCAGCAGTTAAAACCTTTCCAGGGGGAAAACTACCGATAATTTCTTTTGATACTGCCTTAAGTGCCCCATCAGTATTTCCGTTATACCATTCTGTTAATGCGGTAAAGCCCGTATTTATTTTCCCTGCATTATCTGCTAGCTTACCTAAAGCATTTCCAATGGGCATATCCTTAAGCTTACCCGCTGCCTTTAATTTTTCTAAAGAACTAAACATCTCTTTTCCAACGAATGTATTCAACTCCAGACCAAGGGCATCCATCGTTTTATCATCACCAGAATTTTTAGCATCATTGGCTGTTACAAGTAGACTCGTTATATCTCCCTGCTTCATCAAACCTTCTATCACATCTTGTGTAAAACTTTTGTCAACAACACCAAATTTTTCTGCTACTAAGTCATTTACCATTTTTTCTAGTACTGAGCTTGTTCCGCTTGCCCCTTGTGAAATAGCCCAATCTGCCTTAGATCTTTTAGATAAAAAATCACTTAACCGCTTTTCTTTTGTAGGCTCTACTGCCCAAAATTTTGAAAAATGATAAGTACCTATTGTTACATAACCTTCTTCAAGATTCACTTCTTTCGGTCGCATGTAATCCCAATTTTCACCGTTATAATACGCTACCATTATTTCATCTTCATGAACAAGGCCTGCTAATTCTTCCTGGGTTAATTTTAGTTTTATGATTACCTCTTCCGAAAGCCGTTTCTTCTCTCGGTCAATACTTATCTCTAATGGAGAGCCAAGTGGTGTTCCATCTTCCGGATTCAACTGGGGAATAGATTCTGGATTTGTGATTTCTATGGTTACCTCTTCATCAAAGGTATTTTCAGGGATTTGCAATTCAACAAATTGCGTATCATAATCACCAACTATCCCTTCCATATTAGACATACGTTGGCTAGCCGGCTCATCAAAATGACGTTCATAATCCGTTGTTAGCCCATCCGTGTCTTTGGCAACAGATTCGTCGATATTAGTCAACTCCGCAATTGTTTCAGCATCTGTACCTGAAGAGCAGCCACTAAGTAGTAACACGCCCACCAATACTAATACCATTTTTTTCACAAAATATTTTTTCATTGTTAATGCCTCCCCTTCTTTAGCTGTTTTCGGTTACATTCAACTACATAGTGCTAATGTTCTCCTGAATATATACTTTAATTGATCAACGAAAGTTAAAATATAAAGAGCATATGCCTCAGCCAAATAGCTTGAAAACGTGAATCACTTGAATCGAAACTTACCGCTAATCCGGCATGGGGTTCAAGGCATTAACCTATTAATTAAAAGGATTTGTCATAATAATGAATGGTATGGGTATTGAATCAATCGGTTGGAAACACCAGAAAGCATGTACTATGGAATTTATCAGCATGCTGCAAAATACAATAAGAATATGTCAAGGATAAGATTTATTAAAGAATTTAGATTTGATAGCAGATTATTAGACGTGTAGCATAGAGTAATGATTTAGAGGGTGTAAAATAATTGGTGTAAACTCCTGAGATTGTATAAACTAAATCTATCTTCAAGGAGGAACACTATAATGGCCCAGAAAAAACTCATCGACAAACAACTGATCCGCGAACTCATGAAAGAAGGCGAGCTTAAGGATGTCAAAGACATCCAGTCCCTACTAAAAGCACAGTTCAAAGACATCATGCAAGAAATGCTGGAAGCTGAACTGGATCATGAACTCGGATATAGCAAGTATGACTATAAGAACAAGGATACTACAAACAGCCGTAACGGCATTCGTTCTAAAAAGGTTCGTTCCGATTATGGAGAAATGGAAATTGACATACCTAGAGACCGTAATGGGGATTTTGAACCTGTAATCATTAAGAAAAACCAACGTGATGTTTCAAGTATTGATGACCAGGTCATAAGCATGTATGCCAAAGGGATGACTGTCAGAGACATTCAGGATCATCTACATAACCTTTACGGAATTGATGTATCACCAACCATGATTTCACAGATTACTGAGAAAATATTACCTGTAATAAAGGAATGGCAGCAACGCCCACTACAAGAGGTTTATGCCCACCTAATCATGGATGCCATCCACTACAAAGTCCGTCAGGATGGAAAGATAGTCAACAAAGCAGTCTACATCATACTAGGTATTGATTTGGACGGTAAAAAGGACGTTGTAGGTATGTGGGTCGGAGAAAATGAGACCAGTAAATTTTGGCTTAAAGTGTTAACTGATTTGCAGCATCGTGGTGTTAAGGATGTGCTGATAGTGTCTATCGATGGACTGAATGGCTTTAAAGAAGCAATACAGGCTGTTTATCCAGACACCAGAATTCAGCGGTGCATCGTTCATATGATTCGCAATTCAACGAAATACCTGTCCTGGAAGGACCGTAAAGCATTCGTCAATGATCTTAAACCAATCTACAAAGCAATCAACGAAGATTCCGCTTTGAACGCTCTACAAGATTTAGAAGACAAGTGGGGCGAGAAGTATTATATCGCGGTAAAACCTTGGAAAGACAACTGGGATGAAGTAGCAACAATGTTCGAGTATCCGGCTGAAATCAGAAGGATGATATACACAACAAACGCCATCGAAAGCTTTAACCGCCAGCTACGCAAAGTCACGAAATCCAAGAGTGTGTTTCCAACCGATGATGCCCTGTTGAAAATGCTGTATCTGGCAATGATTGATATAACCAAGAAATGGACTATGAGGACTCGGGACTGGGGTAAAATTATTAATCAGCTAGCAATTCACTTCGAGGGACGTATTTGACCTTCCACGAATTGAGTTAAGAAAAATCTTTAAGGAAGTTTACACCAATTTCTTGACAGACTCTTAATACTATGAACTCACTTTATCTTCATCCCCTGAATTGCAATAACAAGTTGGTTCATCCGATTAACGGTCTATAGAGACTTAAAAAATTTGACTGGTAAACTGCTTTATTTCTTAGTAATTCAATCGAGCCCTTCCTATACATTGAATGTTTGGTTCGTTTGATTTTGCTGACACTACCTTCCACTACACCATTACTTAAACTGTATTTAGCATCATTTGTTCTGGTCAAGCAAAATTGCAATACCTGGAAATGCGGACTTTTTCTTGGACACTTTCCTTTTGCTTATTTGTTTTTGCGCACTTTATTGTATACGACCTCTAAAACTATTTTGCTACTTAATCAGCATCTCGAACTAAACGAACCATATTATATACACGTTGTTCATCACCTTGTGGTGCATTTTCATCTGGTGCCGGATAATCTTCACGATCACCAGTCTTCGGATCACTTTTTTGTGAACCAGCACCATGAGCATCCACTTCTACATCATTCATCAGACCCATTGCATTACCAAATACTACATAGCTAGCTGCATTGTATTCTGTAGGGCTAGCACTGGTATCATCATGAGTCGTACCAGACCAGTAATAGCCATAATCATCTTCGCCAAAACAATTGATAATAGGGGCACAATAGAACATTTCGTTAATAGCTGGCGTGCCTGTCACTGGTGACCGATCATAATCAACTATACTTTGAAGTTCTTTCACGTTCGGCAAGCGCCAATCCGAGTATCCGAGGAAGTTACTTTCATTCATTTCTGCTACCCATTCAAGAGCTTCTTGCCAATTAAGGGTACCATCTGCTTCTGTTCCAGCTTCATAATAACCGGAGTCATTTTGGGTCCACATCAAGCCTGTCGCTTCATCCGTAATCGTTTCATCACCATTATCTACAAAGAGGTTTTCACCATAGCTTGTATTCCCTCTTACAAAGTAACAATAAAAATCTTTATCAATCTCATAGCCTTTAATACGACCATCTGCAAAATTATATCCAAACACCGTCGTATTGCCACCCAGTGTTGTTGAGTCATATATAGTAGAAGTCATAATCTGTGAATCAATAAATCGATTTTCTCCTGCGGCATCACCATACTCAAACTCAAAATAATCCGTATCAATATAGGGTATTGATGTATCAGAGCTCGTTCTTGTAAGACCTGAAAACTGAACCAAAGAATATAATTCTTTTATCGTTGGAATTCTCCAATCAGAATATCCTCCAAGCGCCTCTTCATTAAATTCATCCAGCAGCTCAACTGCTTCCGGCCAAGTTAATTTTTCGCCTGGATCTTGTTGCCACATCAGATCTGTCACATTATCTGTAACCGTCCCATCACCATTGTCAGTATAGCTTGGCGCATTGCCTGTATAAGATGCATCTTGCCCATAAAAATCTTCACCTTCTGCCGGTTCATCAATAATTGCATCATTCGAATAAAATATGGTCTGATTTGTATCTACAATAGGATAACCACCTATTGTTGCTGTATAGCCGACCGCCGCTAAAAGCTCAGCTTCAATAGCATTGGCTTCTTCAACAGTATACGTACTTCCTGTACTCATCATGCCTTCATCCATATCTTCTATGCCAATTAGTGAAGTTAGATCAATGGCCATAGCTTGTTCTGTTGAAATAATCCCTTCTTCAACAGCCCCTGCTAATGGATCTTCAACCATTTCGCCACCATTCTTAGGATCGTGTTCATCTAAGTAGGCCATTAGGTTCTCCGACTCCTCTGCACTAAGAACACCACTCTCTACATATTCAGCAAGCGGGTCATTTCCCAATATATCACCCTCTTGCTCTCCGGAACTCATTTCATCTGAATTTTCAACATCGCTTCCTTCACATGCTGTAAATATCATCATCACGGCCAATAACAGCGCTAACGTCTTCTTCATAGTACCTCCTTGCCTTTTTCAAATATTATAGTTTTTCAATCAACGAACTATTACACTTAGTCTAAACCCAAATTGTTACAACAGTTTGTCACATGAGATATTTTGACCATTTTTGTACAATAATTTATATAAAGTATACTATTACTACTAAGTACATTCTTCAAGTGAAATTCCTGAAACTAAGAAATTCGAACATGGCATAGGTCTCAATTTATCTATGTTAATATTAAAGTTAAACCAATTTATTAGTTAATGGGTTCAAGTCACGAAAGAAGTTCCTTGTAAAGCTTGTAGTATGCTATGCTTGAAATAGATAAAACGAAAAACAAGGATTATTGCAAATGTTGCTATACTAATAAAGAATTTACATTTATTGTTCAATGGAAAAAATTGATTGAGCTTGTACCCCAAATATAATGGCAAACAATATAAATTATATGCAACTTACTTCGCAAGGAGATCGGATTATGAGCTATATAAATATCACAGCAGGTAATATAGAAGAAGAACATATTTGTTGCGCAATTGCTGATAAAAAGCATCAAGATGGCGTATATATAAAAAAAGAATGGCTTAAAGACAGAGTTATCGAAGGTCATGTTTTTAGAAAACTAGATGCAAGAGGAAAAGTGTTTATTGAGTATTCTCCCCTTGAAACAGCTTGGACGCCAGTTTTAGGCGACAATTATCTTTATATATATTGCCTATGGGTTTCAGGTAGTTTTAAGAAAAAGGGATATGGAAAAGAGCTTTTAGAATACTGCATAGATGATGCTAAAAAGCAAAACAAGTCAGGAATTTGTGTTATCAGCTCTAAGAAGAAGAAACCATTTCTAAGTGATAAGAAATTCATGACTAAACAAAAATTTATATCAGTAGATACCATTGATGATGAATATGAGCTTTTAGCACTTTCTTTTGACGGGACTTATCCGCGTTTTACTGATACTGCAAAAAATCAGAAGATAGATAGCAAAGATTTAACAATATATTATGGATTACAATGTCCCTATATTCCAAACTGTATCAAAGAAGTTGAAACCTTTTGCAAAGCAAATGGAATTAAGCTCAATCTAAAAAAGGTGGATACATTGGAAAAGGCAAAAGCTATGCCTTGCGTTTTTAATAATTGGGCAGTATCGAGGGTGTAAAATAATTGGTGTAAACTCCTGAGATTGTATAAACTAAATCTATCTTCAAGGAGGAACACTATAATGGCCCAGAAAAAACTCATCGACAAACAACTGATCCGCGAACTCATGAAAGAAGGCGAGCTTAAGGATGTCAAAGACATCCAGTCCCTACTAAAAGCACAATTCAAAGACATCATGCAAGAAATGCTGGAAGCTGAACTGGATCATGAACTCGGATATAGCAAGTATGACTATAAGAACAAGGATACTACAAACAGCCGTAACGGCATTCGTTCTAAAAAGGTTCGTTCCGATTATGGAGAAATGGAAATTGACATACCTAGAGACCGTAATGGGGATTTTGAACCTGTAATCATTAAGAAAAACCAACGTGATGTTTCAAGTATTGATGACCAGGTCATAAGCATGTATGCCAAAGGGATGACTGTCAGAGACATTCAGGATCATCTACATAACCTTTACGGAATTGATGTATCACCAACCATGATTTCACAGATTACTGAGAAAATATTACCTGTAATAAAGGAATGGCAGCAACGCCCACTACAAGAGGTTTATGCCCACCTAATCATGGATGCCATCCACTACAAAGTCCGTCAGGATGGAAAGATAGTCAACAAAGCAGTCTACATCATACTAGGTATTGATTTGGACGGTAAAAAGGACGTTGTAGGTATGTGGGTCGGAGAAAATGAGACCAGTAAATTTTGGCTTAAAGTGTTAACTGATTTGCAGCATCGTGGTGTTAAGGATGTGCTGATAGTGTCTATCGATGGACTGAATGGCTTTAAAGAAGCAATACAGGCTGTTTATCCAGACACCAGAATTCAGCGGTGCATCGTTCATATGATTCGCAATTCAACGAAATACCTGTCCTGGAAGGACCGTAAAGCATTCGTCAATGATCTTAAACCAATCTACAAAGCAATCAACGAAGATTCCGCTTTGAACGCTCTACAAGATTTAGAAGACAAGTGGGGCGAGAAGTATTATATCGCGGTAAAACCTTGGAAAGACAACTGGGATGAAGTAGCAACAATGTTCGAGTATCCGGCTGAAATCAGAAGGATGATATACACAACAAACGCCATCGAAAGCTTTAACCGCCAGCTACGCAAAGTCACGAAATCCAAGAGTGTGTTTCCAACCGATGATGCCCTGTTGAAAATGCTGTATCTGGCAATGATTGATATAACCAAGAAATGGACTATGAGGACTCGGGACTGGGGTAAAATTATTAATCAGCTAGCAATTCACTTCGAGGGACGTATTTGACCTTCCACGAATTGAGTTAAGAAAAATCTTTAAGGAAGTTTACACCAATTTCTTGACAGACTCCAGTATCCTATGAGGGAAATTTTAAAACTTTACATTTATTGAATGTAAACTATCTCAAAAAAATGTTAGGCTATGAAAAATAATTCTATAAGCACTTTGGTTATAAATTTTGATTGAGATTTATCAGTTAATAAGCTAAATACCCTAATTCAATTTAAACTGAATTAGGGTATCTTTTTGTATTTTTATTTTTTTCTTGCTCTACCAATAGCTCTACGGTTAGGAGCAAACTAGAAACAAATAATAAAGCTATGCTCTGTGTCCCTCAATTTTGCTTTTCAGGTGCTATTTTATAAGGCACCTTACTCCCACTCAATCGTTGCTGGTGGTTTACTGGTTATGTCATAGGCCACTCTATTCACATGTGGCACCTCATTAACAATTCGAACTGAAATCTTCTGTAGCAATTCATATGGTAGATGTGCCCAGTCTGCCGTCATCGCATCATTACTCGTCACCGCACGAACAATCACAGTGTACGCATAGGTTCGTTCATCCCCCATAACACCAACCGACTTCATGTTGGGAAGCACAGCAAAATACTGCCACACTTCTTTATCTAAGCCAGCATTGGCTATCTCTGAGGTTACAATATGATCAGCTTCTCTAAGAATATCTAGTTTTTCTTGTGTTATTTCATTTAAAACACGGATACCTAGTCCTGGTCCTGGGAAGGGTTGTCTCCAAACAATTTCTTTCGGCATACCCAATTCTTCACCAACCATACGAACTTCATCCTTGAAGATTGTCCTTAGGGGTTCAATCAGTTTGAACTGCATATCCTCAGGCAATCCCCCCACGTTGTGATGCGACTTAATGGTAGCAGCCGTTTCCGTACCACTTTCAATCACATCAGAATACAGAGTTCCTTGTACAAGAAAATCCATTTTTCCCAGTTTATCCGCTTCTTCTTCAAAAACGCGGATAAATTCTTCACCAATAATTTTCCTTTTCTTCTCAGGATCCGACACGCCTTTAAGCTTCGACAAAAATCGTTCTTTCGCATCTATGCTAATCAGGTTTAAGCCAAATTCACCTTTAAAGGTTTTTTCCACTTGCTCTGATTCATTTTTACGCATCAATCCATGGTCAACATAAACACATGTTAAATTTTCCGATATTGCCTTGTTTACCAGTAGAGCAGCGACTGCAGAATCAACACCACCGGAAAGAGCACACAGAACCCGTTTATCTCCTACCATTTCGCGAATTCGATTCACTTCCGTGTCAATAAAAGAGCTCATCGTCCAAGTGCCTTTTAAACCAACTACATCATAGAGGAAATGCTTCAGCATATCCTGCCCATAGATAGTATGGTTTACCTCGGGATGAAACTGCACACCATACATTTTTCTTTTCGCATTGGACATAGACGTAACGGGACTGGATTCAGTATTCGAAGTCACAATAAAGCCCTCTGGTGCTTGCGCAATAAAATCACCATGACTCATCCAACACTGCTGCGAAGCAGGCAAGTCCTTCATCAAGATATCCTCAGAAAGAATATTCAAATCCGTCTTTCCGTATTCTCTCGTATCTGTCGCTTTCTGCACCTTTCCGCCCAAATCCTTGGCCATCAGTTGCATGCCGTAACATATTCCTAAGATAGGAATGCCTAGCTCATATATTCGCTTGTCTAGCGTAGGCGCCTTCTCTCCATAAACCGATGATGGACCTCCACTAAAAATAATGGCTTGGGGATTCTTCTTTTCAATTTCTTCAATGGGGGTAAAAAAAGGAATCATCTCACAATATACATGTGCTTCCCTTACCCTCCTAGCTATCAACTGATTGTATTGGCCTCCAAAATCTAGAACCAATACCAATTCTTCTTTTAAGTGTTCCATCTTTCCTCCTCGAGTTACATGTATGCTTCCGGCTTTAATGAGGCCACACCAGGATAGTTTCTATATTTCTGGTCGAAATCCAATCCATAGCCAACAACAAATTCATCCGGAATGATAAACCCACTGTATTCCACTTCCACTTCTACTTCCTTGCGATCAGGTTTTTCTAAGAAGGTACATACCTTCACAGAATGTGGACCTCTCGCCAGCAAGGTTTTCTTCAGGTAGGCCAAGGTTAATCCAGTATCCACGATATCTTCAACAATCAGAACATCTTTGTCTATGATATCTTCTTCTAAATCCTTGTTAATTTTAACTACCCCCGAAGATTTAGTAGCCGCCCCGTAGCTGGATACAACCATGGTATCCAAAGTCGTAGGAATATTTAATTCGCGGATTATGTCCGCCGCAAAAATTAACGAACCTCTGAGGATACTGACGACAATCAGCTCTCTACCCGAGTCCTTATAATCTGCCGTAATTTGTTTGCCCATTTCTTTTACCTTAACTTTTATCTCATCTTCTGTAAGTAAAACATCCTTAATCTTGTCGTCAAAATAATTCATTTTATACCCTCCCTGAATTCATACCGTATTATAGCATTTAGATGATTAGAATGGAACAATAGTAGTCATAAAAGTCATGACAACTACTTATTACATGCCCGGAAATTTTCCCCTAGTGCACGCAAAAAACCACCACTCGTTTGCAAAAAACAAAAAGCACATACCAATCTGGTATGAACTTTCTATCATCCAAGTGAACTAGTAACCAAAATGATAACCTACTCCTAATTACATATCAATCATTAATCATTGCCCTAAGAGCCCTTAGGTTCTCGATTTCCATCATTTCATCCAAGATTCCAGTACAAGACCCGGCCACCACGAAAGCACCCTGATGTCTTAATTTTCTCAAAAGAGATGCTTCCTCCCTTAAAAGCGCCAAGTCTCCCGTAAACGCCTCTCTAGATATACCACCCCAAAAGAGAAAATTTGGATAAGTCTTCACCAATTCCTCTATGTGCATACCCGCCTCACGTTCAATGGATTGCAGGCCTGCCGCGCCAGCTTCTATATAAGATGGTATAACCATCCGGACATCCCCATCACTGTGCACAATCACTGGAAGCTCACACCTGCCGATAAAATCCTGTAAAAACGGGAAATACATCGCTTCCAGAATTCTAGGAGACATCATAAGACCACTAGTACCAGCAATATCATCTCCCAAAACTACCCCAGATATTCCCTTATCTATGGCCTTCTTCACGATTAATAGCAACCAATCAAAATAGGATTTTACGGCCTTTTCCATCAAATTTTTATCTCGAGCCAACGACATCATAAAAAGGTCAAAGGGCATAATGCTAGATAAAAGTTGTATCGGTCCTTCCAAAAGAAGTAGGTTATCCTTGTTCTCCTCTCGGCTGCCTAGTTTGTCCAAGGTTACCACATCTAAATTTGGGAGGGCATACTGTTCCAATTCTTCCATACTATTCACTGGAAAAGATGGCTTCTTTAGAGCATTGCTCCTCGCAACCATTCTACCAAATAAATCTCCTCCACCTGCTTTACCTGGTGGCAAAGATAAAAAATCGATACCCATATTTTCTGCAAAATCATGTGCTGTGGATACCCCCGCTTTTTTCAATAGACCATTTTCAGGATAAAACTCGCCCCAACTCAATTGGTTCGTTTGCTGTATTCTTGTGGTGATTGCCCCTTCAAAATTCATCCGTTGACCCTTCCTAGACCCAAATGTTTTCTTTTCTGTTCACAATATAGAATCCTTTTTCATTTAAATGATTCTTTCTGTTATACCGAAGCACCGAACCATCCATTTGCCGAACAATTCCGCCAGCTTCTTCCACAATGGCTTGCATCGCCGCCGTATCCCACTCGTTCGTGTATCCATAGCGATAATAGACATCGGCTTTGCCACTAGCCACCAAACAACCTTTTATGGAGCTACCAATATAATGGTAGCCTCCGATTCGAGACTCATGTTCTTGCAACAGCTTCTGTAAATTTTTTCCAATGTAGGGATGACTTACCGTCACAATCAGATTATTTAAACGATCAGACACTTGAATCGGCTCTACTTCAAAAAGCGCGCCCTCCTTATTCACCTGGGCCTGGAAAGCACCATTACCCTTGCTTGCATAGTAGATGGTTCGATTGACTGGAATATAAATTACACCCATCACAGATTCCTTTTCCCTACTAAGGGCAATGTTAACCCCAAATTGACCATTTCTCTTTACAAACTCTCGGGTACCGTCTATAGGGTCCACGATAAAGCAATCTTTTTTATCATAGGTCTCCTGATTGGATACATTTTCCTCAGAAAGAATACCATAATCCGGAAAATACTCTGCTAACTTGAGAGATATCAAGTGGTCTGCCGTCTCATCTGCCAAGGTTACCGGAGACTTGTCTTTTTTGTAGCAGACTTTAAAATCAGTCTGGTAAATCTCCATCACCTTTTCGCCAGCAAGAAGGGCGATTTCAATCGCACATTTTAATTCTTTATCTAATTCTCTTGCCATAGCAATCACGTCCGTTCCTTGTTCTATTCAGTATACAGAAAAAAAGAGAGTCTTGGAAATAAAAAAGAAGCCTGGGTGGAGGCCTCCTTTTTAACGCTAAGATATAATCTCAGCAAAAGAAAAACCTGCTCCAGGAAAGAAGCAGGGTGTCTGCGCTTCTTGCACTTCTTTCCAATAGGGGGAGGCCAAAACGTTTCCATTTTAACCCTAGCGGTCCAAGTTCCATAGATTACTCTTTAGGAGGCAAGGACTTCGAAGTGAGTATGATTTTTCTTACTACCAATTATAACGGTGTAAACAAGAATTTTCAAGTTACTACGAACGGTTCGGATTGCGGTAGGCAAATTTGCTACTGCACAAGCGAAGACTCGGTATACCACCTGCCATAGAAATAATTTTCTTAAAGTCTCCCGCTAAATTCTTATCCCATAGCGTACCAGCTATCACGCTTATCTTGGTATCTCTATATGCTTCCAAATAGGGCAAGGTAGTCGAGCCAATTAAAATAACTTCACGTGCTTTGGTGCAAACCTCCAATAGTTCCCCAAGGCTATTGTTAATAAGTGTGGTACCGGAAAGAAAGACAACTGAACACCGTGGCAGCGTACTCAACATATCTTCTACTGGTTCCACACCAGGTTGTCCAGCATGACCCTTATCGAACGCATGCAAGGTGAGTCCTTCTTTTCTTACCCTTTTCACTACAGGTCCAAGATAACCCACCATTCCAATCGTATCATCTGGTCGCACTAAGGAAAACACATCTAGATTTTCCATAAGATTCTTTTCTTCCAAATAAGCCCTAGCGCCTGTATTCAAGGCAGCAATACCCAAAGCTCTCTTCAGAATATGTATCTTCTCCGTAGCCCAATGTCCCATCTGAAGAGCATCCATGCCCAAAAGTGTTAGATTATTAGAAAATATTCCATCCAAACATCCCGACAATTCCTCCCGCAGCACATAGCTAGAACCCAATTCTCCATTATCCAATTCTACCCCTACAATGTTTAGTCCAATCCGTAGATCTTGGACATACCTTTTCTCAAGATATGGCGCTGCTTCATCAAAGGCTTTCCTAAGTATATTGTTTTCTTCATATTTCATAGCTCGTCCTCCGTTATACTTAATATAATATAACGAAACAAGGCCGTCCAGCGCTTTCTGGGTATACACCAAAAAAAGAGGAAGGCCAAGGCCTTCCTCAAACACTCATAAGAGCTTACATCATTGGCATTCCGCCCATTCCACCAGGCATTCCACCACCCATTGGAGCTGCAGATTCTTCAGGAATATCTGCAACCAATGATTCGGTTGTCAATAGCAATGCTGCAATTGATCCCGCATTCTGCAGAGCACTTCTAGTTACTTTTGCAGGATCTACAATACCATTAGCAATCATATCTACCATTTCGCCAGTTAAAGCATTGTAGCCCATACCTCTTTTAGCAGCCAGCACCGCGCTAACAACTACAGAGCCTTCAGCACCTGCATTTTTTGCAATTTGACGAGTAGGTTCTTCTAACGCACGTTTCACGATATTGATACCAGTTTGTACATCGCCTTCTTCATGCAAAGCAGCAACAGCTGGGATAGCATCAATCAAGGCCACACCACCGCCGGCAACAATACCTTCTTCAACAGCAGCCTTAGTAGCAGCTAGAGCATCTTCAATGCGAAGTTTCTTTTCTTTCAGTTCAGTCTCAGTAGCAGCTCCAACCTTAATGACTGCAACGCCACCTGACAATTTAGCCAAACGTTCCTGTAATTTTTCTTTATCGAAATCAGAAGTAGAAGCTTCATATTCATTGCGAATCTGCTTAACACGCTGATCCATGCTTTCAGCATCGCCTTTACCTTCTACGATAACAGTTTCTTCTTTGGTAATGTTGACTTGTCTAGCATTACCCAACATATCCAAAGTAGCCGTATCTAGTTTTAAGCCCAGCTCATCGGAAATAACTTGTCCACCAGTCACAATAGCGATATCCTGCAACATAGCTTTTCTACGATCTCCGAAGGCAGGTGCTTTCACAGCTACACAGTTCATGGTACCTCTAAGTTTATTAACAACCAGGGTAGCCAGTGCTTCTGCTTCTACATCCTCAGCAATGATCAACAAAGGTTTGCCAGTTTGAATAACTTTTTCCAACAATGGCAAGATTTCTGCAATGTTGGTGATTTTCTTATCGGTTAGCAGAATGAGAGGATCATCCAAACTTGCAACCATCTTCTCAGTATCTGTTACCATGTAAGGGGAGAGGTAGCCACGATCAAATTGCATACCTTCTACCACTTCCAACTCAGTAGCCAAGGATTGGGATTCTTCGACTGTAATCACACCGTCTTTTCCAACCTTATCCATAGCAGCGGCAATCAACTCACCAATTTCCGAATCATTAGCAGAAATGGATGCCACTTGAGCAATCTCTTCTTGATTGATTACTTGCTTGCTACCCGCTTTGATATCTGCTACAGCAGCTTCCACTGCTTTTTCAATACCCTTTTTGACAATCATAGGATTGGCACCAGCGGTGATATTTCTTAGGCCTTCTTTGATAATGGCCTGTGCTAAAACGGTAGCAGTAGTCGTTCCATCACCTGCCACATCATTTGTTTTCGTAGCTACTTCTTTAACCAGTTTTGCGCCCATGTTTTCAAATGCATCTGGTAATTCAATTTCTTTGGCGATGGTTACGCCATCATTCGTAATAAGGGGAGAACCATATTTCTTCTCCAATACTACATTTCTACCTTTGGGGCCTAAGGTTACTTTTACTGCTTCAGCCAACGCGTCGACGCCTGCTTCTAGGCTTCTTCTTGCGTCATCTGCAAATTTCAATTCTTTAGCCATGACTTATTCTCCTTTAAATTAATTTTTCAATCCAAGTTGACTACTCAATAACCGCCAATACTTCTCTTTGGCTAATTACCAGTAAATCTTGGCCATCGTATTTAATCTCGGTACCAGAGTACTTACTAAACAAAATGTGCTCTCCGACTTTGACTTCCATTACTTCCTTGACGTTATCAATCTCTCTGCCAGGGCCTACAGCCACAACTTCAGCTTCTTGGGATTTCTCTTGTGCAGAATCAGGAAGCAAAATACCACTTGCTGTCTTTTCTTCTGTTTCAACTACTTTCAGGATGATTTTGTCACCCAATGGTCTCAAACTCATATTGAATCCTCCTTGATTGATTATTTAGCACTCTTTTACCAAGAGTGCTAATCACTAAGTACATATTATCAACAAATGAAAGAAAATCAAGACCTTTTCCACTTTTTTTGATATTTTCTGACCTTTTTTGTTCTTTACTCTATCTAGCACACTCGGAGGCTTCTCCCCGCAAAATTTCCAATCCATGCGGTAAGGCCGGCAAAATCACATCTAAACATTCTTCACAAGCTTTCGGACTTCCCGGCAAATTAACAATTAAGGTTTCTCCAACGATGCCAGCCACTGCCCTGCTGAGCATAGCTCGATCCGTAATTTTCATGCTTGCAGAACGCATAGCCTCCGGAATACCCGGAGTCAGCCTTTCTACAACAGCAAGGGTTGCTTCCGGTGTTACATCACGCTTTGAAAATCCCGTTCCACCAGTAGTAAGTACCAATTCAGCACCCGCTCTGATGCATTCTTTCATCGCCTCCACCAACGCGTCCTTTTCATCTGCTACCAAACTATATTGTACAACTTCGCCAATAGTCGCTGTTTTCTTACGAATCACTTCAGAGGAAAGATCTTTTCTAAGACCTTTAGAACCCTGATCGCTAGCTGTAATAATGCCTATCTTAATCATTATGCACCTCGATTCTTTCTCCGACGAGAAAAATGTCGTATCCAACCATTTACGCTACCTAGCAGTCCAAAACAGAAAGGGCTTATCCTTCTTTTCTCTCATAGGTTCCCGATTTGCCGCCCGTCTTTTTCATTAGGCGGATCCGACCAATCTCCATAGACTTATCTATTGCCTTGCACATATCGTAGATAGCTAGAAGAGAAATGGAAACAGCCGTTAAAGCCTCCATCTCCACACCGGTTACACCCTTGGTCTTAACCGTTGCTCTTGCCTCTATACAACCCTTTTCTTCAACCACTTCCAGTTCCACCTTGGCAGAAGTAATAAGCATAGGATGACACATTGGAATCAATTCCGATGTCTTTTTAGCCCCCATGATGCCAGCAATGCGTCCCACAGACAACACGTCCCCTTTGGGAATGTCTGCTGATAAAATCCTACTAATTATTTCCTCATTCATATAGATTTCACCCTTGGCTGTCGCTGCGCGTTCCGTTTCCGCCTTACCACCGACATCCACCATATAGGCTTTCCCATCTTGGTCTAAATGAGACAAACTCTTTTCCATTGTTCTACCCTCCAATCTGAGACATACGGCGGTCCTTGCATTCATATTTTTCATATTCCATGCGGTGTTCCTTCGGTTTATGCCCCAATACATTATGGTACAAGGCCTGAATCTTCTCATCATCTGAACCATCTCTCAAAAGTTCCCGCACATCAAATTCTGTACTTGAAAATAAGCACGGCCTAAACTTACCATCTGCGGTAAGACGCATGCGATTACAATCGGCACAGAAATGATTGGTTAAGGCCGCTATGACACCTATTCGTCCCTCCGTACCAACAATCTGATAATTACTAGACGGGCCATCCTTGGGGCCTCTAGGAATCTGCGCTAGCTCATATTTTTTCCGAATAGTATTCAGAATATCTTCCATACTAATATAGGACTCACCATTTTCCGAGGACTCGCCCACCGGCATTAGTTCAATAAAACGAACCGTCAATTTATTGTCGATAGCAAACGTGGCAAAATCCACCAATTCATCTTCATTGAACCCTCGAATGGCTACTGCATTTACTTTGACTGGGTTAAGCCCAGCAGCTTGGGCGGCCTTGATTCCACGAATTACCTTGTCCAATTCTCCCAAGCGGGTAATCGCATGGTATTTGTCTTTTTTTAAAGTATCTAGCGAAACATTAACTCGATCCAGTCCAGCTTTTTTTAAGCTCACCGCAAGTTTTTCCAATAGGATCCCATTGGTGGTCAGACTTATTTCCTCTATACCTTCTATCCCATGAATGCCCCTAACCAGGGCTTCAATATTTTTCCTTACCAGTGGTTCACCACCGGTAAGTCGAATCTTGCGTATTCCATCTTTTACCAAGATTTGTACTAGGCGAATGATTTCCTCCAAGGATAGAATTTCATCATGTCGCTTTGGCTCTATACCTTCTTCAGGCATGCAGTAGGTACAGCGTAGGTTACATCTGTCTGTAACTGCAATGCGCAGATAATCTATCTCTCTTTGGTAGTTATCCTTCATGTTCCAATTCCTGTCCTCCGGTCATAAGCCAGATTTTCCCCGTATCTCTAAGACTGTAGCCACCCAGTTTCGTTACCCGTCTTGCAAAATCCTCCGAGTTCACTGCTTCACACAGTGCCTGGCCTTCCTTTGAATGAAAAAAATCTGCTCTTAAAAGAAGATCATATCGTTCTTCATAGAGGGGCAAAAATCCCAAATCCAATGATTTTGCAGCACTATACACTGCTAGGCCTGCCATAGCCTGTCCTGAAAGAATCGCCGTTCCCACACCCAAATGAGTATATTCTTCTAGGTCATATCCTAATAGCTTATCTGGATCCAATCCCTCTTGCTTCAAAATATGATCTAATAGAATACGAGTGCCACTCCCCTTTTGCCGGTTAACATAGCTTAGTTTTCGATTCACCATATCTTTTATGCCTTTAATCCCATGCGGATTGCCTTTTTCGACCATAAGCCCCTGTTGCCTGTAGACTAAATTCATCAAGATAATATCCTCATCGGGGAGATATTTTTTAACATAAGACTCATTGTATTCGCCGGTTTCCTCATCCAATAAATGAATACCAGCCATATGGGTCTCTCCTCTACGCATGGCCATCAAGCCGCCAAAGCTTCCCGTATTGGCTGAAGATAGTCTAATATCTGGATGATGCATCCTGATACAAGAGCCCAATTGGTCCTGCGTCAAATCATGGCTACCGATGGATATAATATTTCTAAGGATGGCATTTCTTTCTTTTATAAGCTCAATCTCTACTTCTTCCCCTGCAGAGTACCCTTCTAGATTCTCAGGAACAATTAAGAGCCCGTCTGCCTTTATCAGTGAACTAATAACACCAGCACCTCTAGAAATTGGCGTTGCGACCATTTTGTTACCCACTTGACCCAAGGTAACCCGGATATACTCCTTTGAGCCACCACTAGAATTAGTAGTTCGTGAAATATGAGCTTTAATTTTATCCTTAGGTGGCAACAAGTTTTGTTGCATGGCTTCCATCAATGGTCTTACTAGAATCTCACAGTCAAGAGTCGCTGATACTGGATATCCAGGGAGACCCACGATGGGCGTATTGCCAATAAGGCCCAACAAAGCCGGTTTACCCGGTTTTACCGCAAGACCATGTACGACTACCTCACCTAGTTCTTCGATGGCTTGGTGGGTAAAATCTTCTCGTCCTGCAGACGAACCCGCATTGATTATAACCACATCATAGGTATCGGAAGCTTTCTGTAAAGCTTGCTTAATCTGCTCGAGCTCGTCCTCCACGATATCTTCTACTACAGGTATGGCCCCCCATTCCGTAAGTAGCGCCGAAAATATCGCTGAATTGTATTCCACCAAATCTCCCGCTTTCAGGTTGCTTTCCGCTTTCTTGATCTCGGTCCCAGTAGGAATAATCGCCACACGTGGTCTTTGGCGCACCAACAAGCGAAATACTCCACCTGCTAAAAATCCTCCTAGATCATAGGCCCCAACCCTATGGTTTACCGGCACAATCATCTCAGTGGCAGTCAGATCTTCTCCAACCGGTCTGACATGCTGCCAGGGTATTGCTGGACGAACTATTTCTGCCACTCCTTTTTGAGGGTAATGTACTTCCTCACTCATAATGACCGCATTACATCCTTCCGGAAGGGGATCTCCTGTATCTACTTCATGGTACTGATTTGTTAGATGTAAAAGAACCGGATTCGTATCTCGGGCAAGTAAGGTCTCCTCTGCCTTAACCGCAATACCATCCATAGCGGACGCTAGGAAATGAGGTGAATGGCGCTTTGCTAGTACCGCTTCTGCTGTTATGCGTCCAAGCGCATCCCGCACATCTACTGATTCCGTTTGAAGCAAAAGAGCTCCACTTTCCTCAAGCCGTAAAAACCAGCGTCGAAGAGCCTCGTCTAATTCTATGTTTTCAAGATATATTCTTCTAGCCACAATTTTCTCCTTGTATCTGCACTAATACAAATAAACGCGTACAGATTTCCCCTCAGGATAGCCTTCCGTTCCTGCCGGAATAATGATTTCTCCATCACCTTCAGTCAAAAGACTGACGATACCAGATACACCTAGTAATGGAACTACTTCAAGCTCTCCATTGGATTCACGCACCTTTACCTTAATATGGTCATCCCTACCACTCTCTGAAGGTACATTACGCGTCAAAACGCCCATCACAGTATTCTTCCAACGGTTCTCCGAAGGGGTTCTTAGAAGGGGTTTTCCCAACACATCGAACACTGTCCTAGACGATACGGGATGTCCCGGCAAGCCCAAAAGTACCTTACCATCTTTGGTCGCTCCTAAGGCTGGTTTCCCCGGTTTCAAAGGAATTCCATGAAACAATGGGTCCCTACCGGTCAAATCTTTCAAAACACTAAGACAGTAGTCCCTCGTTCCCACTGAACTTCCACCCGAAATAAGCACCATATGGTTTTCTCTAAAGGCTTGTTCCACTAGATTATATAGATGTTGGTACTCATCTTTCGCCACTGGATAAACGTTCGCCACAGCACCAACGCTTCTTACTTCTCCTCTAAGGATATAGCTGTTCACATCCCGAATCTCACCCATCTTTGGCGTGTTTTCGGGAGAAATAATTTCATTTCCCGTAGAAAGAATACCTACCCTATAGCGTTCCAAAACTGGTATTTCCACAATGCCCTGGCTTGCCAAGAGTCCCACTTCCTGGGGTCTTAGACGCTTTTTGGCAGGAATCAAAAGATCCCCTACTTCCACATCTTCGCCTTTTCTAACAACATTTTCACCAGCAGCTACCTCTTTGAAAGCCAACAGTTCATCTTCTGAAAGAAGATCGGCATACTCAATCATTAGAACCGCATCGGTTCCTTCAGGAAGCATGCCTCCTGTGGGAATGTAGGATGCTTCACCCTTTTTAAGGCTGAAAGTTGTCTCTTGACCCATCAGAATTTCTTCACCAAGCTTTAATAGACCCGGCAATGCCTCCGACGCACCAAAAGTATCTTGCGCTCTAAGTGCATAGCCATCCTTCGTGGAACGACTAAAATTAGGCACCTGCTCTACCGCATAGATGTCTTCTGCCGAAATCCTCCCCAAAGCATCGTCCAGATTTACTTTTTCAACCTTTAGTGTTGGATTAAAAACTTCTTCTAATATATGTTTTGCCTCCGGAATAGAGGTCAGATTGAATAATTCTTTCATCTCAGCACCTAAAAGCAGCCAAGTTGGCAAGCGGATATTTTTATATCCAGCACTTCACAACGCTTTCCTACCTCACTGTAAGGTAGTGCTAATTCATCACCAATCTCTTGAGCCAGCTTACAACTAATCCGTCCCTGCTTGCTTTTTTCTTTGATTTTCAAATCGACTGCCTTCATTTTTTCATTATCCATCATCGTCTCTCCTCCTCCACATTCACCATACCTTGATACAAGCTACTCGCGGGAAAATCAGAATCTCTGTCCGTCCAAAAACGATCCAACAACCAAGCTGGATGTATGGTTAGATTACTGTTCGCAAGTTGCTCTTTCGTATAAAATCCTGCATCTTGAATATACTGGGTCTCCTCCTCAGGATCATAGCCAGTCACTAGTTCACCACCAGTTTTTCGAAGCAATACGTATATTTCCAGGTTGTGATAGTTTCGTTCATCCTCCACAAATTGGCGTATATATATGATACGCTCTGGTGTAGTCCGGAGACCAGTTTCTTCAAAGACCTCGCGTACTGCACCTGCAAGAACAGACTCGCCTTCTACTAAGCCTCCCCCAGGAGGCATCAGCCAGTACTCTTCTTTACTCTGATGCTTATGTAATACCATCAATATGCTGTCCTTTTCCATTACGATTCCTACGCAGCGAATGCGATGTTTATGCATGGTTTCTCCTTTGAATTAGGTTATCAATTTTATTATAAAGCAGGAAGCCAATTTGTGCGAATAAATAAGCGCTATTCTTAGCTCCATATAACGGTTATGCTCCTTATATCTACTACTACAAAAAAAATGGAACGACCATAGGCCGCCCCATAAACTATCCTCTATCCTCTACTTCTTGTTGTACCTGCAATTTTACTAGTTCCTCCGCCAATTCAGCCTCGGCCGCTTCCCAATCAATTTTACCAGAATAATGGCCGATAAGTCGCCCGTCCCTTGCATAGAATAATAGCGTCGGTGTTACCTGAATCTGTTTTTTCCAAGCAAAGGCCATTTCACCTTCATTTTCAACATTTATATCCACCCAGCGAAAATCCGATAGAGCCTCAAGATTCTCTGAAAGTGCCTGTTTATCTTTTTTTGCTGTTTGACTAACCAAGCAGGCATCTGAATAGAAATAAAGCACGTATGGTTCCTTAGCAGAAAGTGCCTGCGATTCCAATTCTCTACCACTATATACCTGTCCAATTAGACCAAAATTATAGGCTGAAAAGAGTATAACCACAGAAGTTATCAACAATACCAGTAGGCGTATGCCCTTCGATATTTTACCCATTTTCCTCCTTTCGGGGATACTTATCCCCATTATCCACAAAATTTAGTCACAAAACGCATGTTCTTGTGGATAACCTCATCCGTGTATCGGAATACTAGGAACTGCGTTCAAATCCAAACCAGCCTCTTTGCCTTGTCCTGCCAAGTGATAGGCAGCTGCACCAATCATGGCCGCATTATCGGTACACAATACCGATTCCGGAAAGATTAACTCGATTCCCTCAGGATCCAGTTTTTCCTTCATTATGCGGCGCAATGCCTGATTGCTAGCCACGCCTCCCGCAAGTGCCACCGTTCGAACTTTTTTCTCTTTGGCCGCCCTGAGTGTCTTCACCGCAAGTACTTCTATTAAAGCCTCTTGAAAGCTTCTGGCCACATCTTCTACCACAACTTCATTTCCATTTTGCTTATTTTTATGCAAATAATTAATTACCGATGATTTCAGGCCTGAAAAACTAAAATCGTAGGAATCCGCTTCTAAGTATGCGCGAGGAAACTGGATACTCTCTACTCCTTTTCGTGCCGCTTTTTCAATCTCTGGTCCACCAGGATAATCAAATCCCAACACCCTCGCTACCTTGTCAAAGGCCTCGCCAGCAGCATCGTCTCTCGTCTGTCCCATAATACTCATCTTACCATGATCTTCCCAATAAATAATGCTCGTGTGCCCCCCTGATACGACAGTACAAATCAGAGGAAACTGCACATCTGGATGACTCAATAAATTGGCATACATATGACCCAGTAAGTGGTGTACAGGAACGAGTGGAATCTTAAGTGCATAGGCTAGAGATTTAGCTAGTGAGACACCCACCAGAAGAGCTCCTACCAATCCAGGTCCATAGGTAACCGCTAGACAGTCTAATTCTTTCTTATCCACGTTCGCTTGTTTCAGTGCCATTTCTACAACATCCAGCACATTTTCTAAATGCTTTCTCGAAGCTATTTCCGGGACAACACCCCCATACAGCTTATGAATGTCAATCTGAGAGGAAATAATATTTGAACGTACGATGCTACCGTTTTCAATCACAGCTGCTGATGTTTCATCACAACTAGTCTCTAGTGCCAGTAGCAGCCTTGGTTTTTCAGTCATTGAAATGCCTCCACATTATCAGCGCATCTTCCTTGTCATCACTATAGTATCCTTTGCGCCGCCCTTCTACTACAAATCCATTGTTCTCATACAGCGTTCTTGCTGCTTCATTGCTTTCACGAACCTCTAATGTCACATCGGTAAGATTCGAGCCAATCGCGAATAATAGCAATGTATTTAAAAGTGTCTGTCCGATACCCTTCCTTCTATGCAAAGGGTGTACAGCAATATTGGTCACATGCCCTTCGTTAAGCACAGACCACATACCACCATAGCCTACGACCTGTTCATCAATCAATGCTACATAATAACTGGCCAGAGTATTGGATTCCATTTCATAAACAAAAGTATCTCTATTCCATGGAGTCGTAAAACTTAGTCGCTCAACCTCCAGTAACCCATCGATGTATTTGCTACTCAGCTGTTCAATTCTAAGTTCACTCATTGGCACCTGCCCTTTTCAAGTTCTGCTCCGCCTGAGAAGCACGAATATATGTAGGGGCGAGTCTCTTCAAATTATCTCCGCCTTCAGAGGCATAGCGTTCAAGAGCTAAAATTCCTACCGTCGATGCCCTATTGTCCATGGTTGCCGCTGAAGCAAAGCGTGCTTCCGGCATAGCTTTTTCTAGTTCTTCTCGCATCGCATGAACGCCATCCCCTATAAAGATTGGATCTTTTAAATCCAATTCCTCCATCCTCTTTGCAATGCTCTTGGCATCCAAGACAAAATAATCGCCAATATGTTCCTCTCCCTTGAGGAAGAATCCTCCATAAGCTTCTTTTCTTCTGGCGTTTATGAGAGGTACAACCGTACCCATATCACCGCGTAATCTGCAGGCCATTGAATCCAAGGTATTCACACCCTTTAGGGGCAAATCCCAGCCATAGGCTAGGCCTTTCGCTGTAGACATACCAATGCGAAGCCCTGTAAACGATCCTGGGCCTATGGATACCGCCACAAGACCAATCTCTTTTTCACTCACTTCTGCATCCGAAAGCATGCCATCAATCATGGGCAATAGCTTTTCCGAATGGTTCTTTTTTATATTTAGGAATCGTTCCGATAGAACCATTCCTTCTTCACACAAAGCCACTGATGCTACATTGGTGGCACTCTCGATGCTAAGCACTTTCATACTGTATTCCTGCACTTTCCAATAGTTTAGCGACACGGCCTAAATATTCTTCTCCCATGCCTGCCCCAGTCAATTCAATCCGTCTTTTCATGTCTCCCTGCCGTTCAATCCGTACTAGCAAATAATCGTCTGGCCAGAGTTCAGGAAACTGATCCGCCCACTCAATCAAGCAAAGTCCATCACCATAAAGTACTTCTTCAAGTCCAATATCGGTTGCTTCTGCTTCACTGTTAAGACGATATACATCTAAATGATATAGGGTAAGATCACCCTGGTAAATCTGCATCAAGGTAAAAGTAGGGCTGGTGACATCGGTATCAATACCCAGGCCGCTAGCAATCCCCTGGCTCATGGTGGTCTTGCCCGCTCCCAAATCTCCGGTAAAAAGAACCACATCTCCTGGTTCAGCTGCCTGACCAATCATCTCGCCGATGTGCTTCGTATGCAAGGCGCTTTCACTCCATAGCGTTCGCTTTTTCATGATAAACTTCTTCTCCTTTAATCCATACTGTTCGCACTTTGGCGTAAAAATCCAAGGGGTCTTTATCAAATGAAACCATATTCGCCTCATACCCTGCCGCCAGGGTTCCAATACGCTCATCAAGGCCTAAGACCCGTGCTGCACTGCTTGTAAGCGATGCGATAGCTCCCATTTCAGAAAGGCCCTTCTTTCTAGCCTGCATCGCCATAATCCTAAGTGACTCCGCCGGTAATTCTGGAGCATCGCTAATAATACAAAAGGGTATACCAGCTTTTTCCAAAAGGGCTGGCAACTCATCCGAAATTTCTTTCATTTCCCTCTTACAGCGCGTCATAAAAAACGGTCCCAAGGCGATAAGAGCATCACTTTCTTTTAATTCATCTAAAATATGAGCCGCGCCTGTCGCATGCTCCAAAATCAGCTCTAGATGAAACTCTTTGGCTAGACGCATTGCGGACTGTATATCATCGTAGCGGTGCGCATGCACTCTGAATGGTATCTTACGTTCTAAAAGCCATTTCAAGGGCTCCAAATCTAGTTCATATAAATCAGGATTTTTTTGCTGCTCTTCCCAGTAACGCTTTGCTGCATACAATGCTTTCCTAAGAAGAGCCATCTCACCCATCCGAGTATACGGTTGCATATTTTTGCTTCCATAGTCACGTTTCGGGTTTTCACCCAATGCCCCTTTAATACTATTTGGCTCTTGAATTAGCATTTCATCCAAAGTACTGCCAGCGGTATAAAGGCTAGCGCCTTGGCCACCAATTAAATTGGAGCTGCCCGGCATAATACCCACAGTTGTAATTCCAGAAGCCAGTGCATCAGTAAAAAGAGCATCCGTAGGATAGATGCCATCTATGACCCGCAGAGCCGGTTGGACTGGATTTCCCAGTTCATTCACATCATCACCGCTAGAATCCATTTCCTCAAGCAATCCTATATGGCAGTGAGCATCTATTAGACCCGGCAACAAGACACCTGGGCAATCCAAAATTTCGTCGGCTTCTCCATCCCAGTCTGCCAAAGAACCAGCCTCCATAATGAGTCCATCTTGAACCAATACATAGGCATTTTCAACATATACCGATTCGATAAGGGCCCTGTTTGCCCTAAAACATTTCCTACTCATCTTTATACACCCTAGGAACCCGTTCGCTAAGTCCGGTCAGTATCTCATAATTAATGGAGCCGGTCAATCCTGCTAGTTCGGAGACAGGAAGGCTTGCACCCGTTTCTTCCTCCACGCCATACAGAACTACTTCATTGCCCAGTTCCACTCCTTGAATGTCGGTTACATCAATCATCATTTGGTCCATACAAATGCTACCCACAATGGGTGCTCTTTTCCCCTTTATAAGCACACTACCCCGATTGGATAAGATGCGAGGATAGCCGTCTGCATACCCCAATGGCAAGGTTGCAATAACAGAGTCCCTTGTGGTCGTATAGGTTCCACCATAGCTAATGCGCATACCAGGTTTGGCATGCAAAATATTGACGATACTCGCCTTCAAAGTGAGTGCCTGCTTAAGTGGCAGTAGGGTACTTCTTCCTTCAATATATTGTGATGGGTAATGCCCATAGAGTATGATTCCCGGGCGCACCATATCCAAGTGCGATTCTTTCATTGTCAGTGTGGCAGCACTGTTTGCCATGTGCTTTATGGGAATCTTCGTGGGACGTGCATTTCTATCGTTTTTTTCCACTAACATTTTCTCCAAGCAGTCTGTAAACTCACTGAAGCGATCCATTTGCATTCGGCAATAATCCACATCACCAGTATCTGCACTAGCCATATGAGAAAAAATTCCATCAATCTGAATATTGCTCAAATCGTCTATCTCCACTATATCTTTTAGAGATTCATCGTCACTCACAAAGCCGATTCGGTGCATGCCTGTGTCTACCTTGATATGCACTTTGACAATAGCATCCGCCTTTTTTGCAGCCTCATTCAGTTTAATCGCCTGTTCTTTGTTGAAAATAGTCTGCATGATATCATACTGTAATAACTGGTCGTAATCCTTCCAATCCGTATAGCCCAATATCAAAATTGGTTTGGTTATCCATTTTTTCCTGAGTTCTATCGCTTCCGACAAAACAGCCACACCAAAATAGTCTGTTACTTCATTCAAGGCTTCCTTGGCCACATGACTAGCACCATGCCCATAGCCATTCGCCTTAATAATGGACATGATTTTGGTTTCTGGTTCCAAAAATTCCCTCAATGCTTTTATGTTACTGCGGATAGCATGTATATCCACTTCTGCCCATACTAGTCTCATATTTTCTCCTCGGTCTAACCTATACAATCTTCGTTACAAATGCATGGCTTTCCCATACTTGTTTTACGCTCATAAATGCTTTCGCAATATAACTCGTGATATCTCCAGCTTTCATGGACTCCTCGCCCCATTCCCGGGCGGCTAAATCTCCCGCAAGTCCATGTAAGTAGGCTCCTGCCTTCGCGGCTGAAAAAGAATCCAGCCCCTGACCCATGAGTGCTCCAATCATACCACTCAAAACATCTCCTGCTCCACCAGTAGCCATGCCCGGATTGCCCGTACTATTGATGGCCAATTCATTCCCATCATAAATCAGCGTTCGGCTACCCTTTAGGAGGACGACACCTCCATACTTCATATATAATTCTTTTACTGCTCCGAGTCGATTTGCCTTCACTTCAGCAGCACTCCAGTTAAGCAGTCTAGCTGCTTCACCTTCGTGGGGGGTAATAACCATCTGCTTATTCTTATCGATCTTTGCTGAATCCATGTATGCCAGCAGGTATAGTGCATCTGCATCTACAACCATTGGAATCTTGGATTCAAGTACTAATCTATGTACTAGCCCAATCGAGGAATCGTGTCTCCCCATGCCTGGTCCTAAAATTAGCACATCGCGCAAATTGCATTCTTCAAGTATCGCATCCGCTAAATTTTCTCCCAAGCAACCATCTTTCCCAATCATGGGAATGGTCATCGCTTCCGTTAATTTTCGTTCCATAATTTCATTAATTTGTTCCGGAACAACACAGCTGACCAATCCAGCACCGCTTCTAATCGCACCTTCGGCACATAAGTATACAGCACCAGTCATACCTTTTTTTCCACCAACCATAAGAATCTTACCCGCATCCCCCTTATGAATTTGAGCATGCCTTTTACCAATCATTTCACTGATTCCCTTGGTCGTCTGAATTCTGTACTTTCCTTCATACTGTTCTAGCAAAGCCTTTGGCAGGGAAATATTTCCTAAATACACTTCTCCTGCTCGCTTCTTCTCATCCAAGTACAGTCCCAACTTTGGAGCACCCAAAGTAAGCGTATATTCACTTTCCATAACGGTATCGCCCAAACCAGTGTTGCTGTCTAACCCTGACGGTATGTCTAGAGCAATCTTGGTTGCAGAAGAGTCATTATAGTGTTCATAAATCTGCCATAGTTCCTCCCGTATAATACCGGAAAAACCCGTTCCGAACAATGCATCAAGAAGAATGTCTGCTTCTTCCATGCATTCCAGTATTCTCTTTTTTTGGTTCGAATAAATCAAATGGGAAGAATCCACTTCCATCTTTTCTATGATTTGGTACTGCTTCTGGGCATCTGGAGATAACTTTTTGATATCAAAAGCTAGAATTAAATATGGTTTATAGCCTAAATTCCAAAGGTGTCGGAATACCGCGATACCATCGCCTCCATTGTTTCCTTTTCCGGCAATGATGCATACCATCTGAGATGTCAAGTTTACATGTTTCTGCATAAACTCCACCACCCGTAATGATGCATTTTCCATCAACACCAATCCTGGAATACCGAAATCTTCAATTGCTTTTTTATCTATCTCCTTAATCACTTTTCCTTCAACGGCAAACATCTAGTCCTCCCCTATCGCAAAGGCAATGGCCATACCTGCTTCATGAGATAAACTCAAGGATACAGAACGTATATTCAAACTAGAAAGTACTTTTTCCGCATCCTTACCAAACCGGTAAAATGGCTCTCCCGACTCTTTCTTATCCACTTCAACATCCAGAAAGCTGCAAGCAGACAAGCCCTTGCCCACCACCTTCATAAATGCTTCCTTGGCTGCATAACGAGCTGCATATTTTTCCCAAGATGAAGCTTGGCTTTCACAATAAGCCTGTTCACTCGGTGTAAATACCCGATTTCTAAAATGATCGTTTTTGTTTATTGCTTGTTTGATGCGTTCTGTATGCACCAAATCTACACCAATACCAATTATCATAGCTTTTCCTTTCAAAGTATCATATCTATTATACAACAAGCCCATTGTAAAAAGAAGAAACCAGTCGAAACTGGTTTCTTCTTTACTCCATGCTATCGCTAGATGCTTCACAATTCGTATTGTTAGCCAAAACGCCCTGTTATGTAATCTTCTGTTCTTTGATCTCTAGGATTGGCAAATATTTTTTCAGTACAATCGTACTCGACCAACTCACCGAGCAGAAAATAGGCAGTTCGATCCGATATTCGAGCTGCTTGTTGCATAGAATGGGTTACAATGGCAATCGTGTAATCCTCCTTCAAGCGACTTATCAGCTCCTCTATGCGACTAGTCGCAATGGGATCTAGGGCTGACGTTGGTTCATCCATCAAGATGATATCCGGCTGTATTGCCAAACAACGAGCAATACAGAGTCTCTGCTGCTGTCCTCCCGATAAGCCATAGGCATTGTCATTTATACGGTCCTTGACCTCATCCCAAAGCGCTGCAGACTTAAGACTCGTCTCTAAAATTTCTGCCAACAATTGCTTGTTTTTTATACCATGAATCTTAGGACCATATAACACATTCTCATAAATGGATTTCGGAAACGGATTTGGTTTTTGGAATACCATACCTACTTTAGTCCTCAATTCCTCAACCCGGAGTGACTTGTCAAAAATATTTCTCCCATGGTACAAGATTTCTCCTGTGGTATGAACACCAGGTATATTCTCAATCATACGATTTAGTGTCTTAATGAAGGTAGATTTTCCACATCCACTTGGTCCGATAATGGCGGTCACATGGTTTTTAAAGATTTCCAGGTTCACATCTTTTAGAGCCTGCGTATCGCCATACCAGAGGTTTAATCCTTTAATATCATATACAATCTCAGGCGTATTCATTATTTTTTCACGCAAATTTTTATCCTCCTGCTAATAGCTTTTCTGAAATTTGTTCCGGATAAAGATTGCCACCGAATTCATCAGGAACAGCACCACTAGCAAGACCACGATGGTTGCCGATGCTAGATTGGCATATTCTTTGGTTAATACACTATCCAAGGTCCAATAATAGATTTGAATAGGAAGGGCAGTGAAATCATCCATAATACTAGTCGGTACCCGCATAATCAACGCTGGAATTCCAAGTACGACTAGCGGCGCTGTCTCCCCCATTGCCCTAGATACCGATAAGATAGAACCAGTTAAAATACCCGGAATGGCAATCGGTAAGACAACCTTCCAGATTGTCGTCCATTTGGTCGCGCCCATAGCATACGAACCTTCACGCAAATAGCCAGGTACTGACCGAAGGGCCTCTTGAGACGCCACTACAATGATTGGTAGAACCATCAAGGACAAAGTCAAGCCACCAGCCAAAATACTCGAACCCAGGTGCAAAACCCTACCAAACAATGATAAACCAAGCAGGCCAAAAATAACGGAAGGAACGCTAGCGAGATTGGATAGGTTGATGCGGATAAAGTCTCGAATCTTGCCTTCTTTTGCATACTCTTCTAAGTAAATTGCGGTAGATACACCCAATATAATGGTTACTGGAATAACAATCAGGATTAGTCCGATGGAGCCAACTATAGCACCCCAAATACCAGCCTTTTGAGGGAAAATTGACAAGTTGCTAGTTAGAAACTGCCAATCAAGCCAGCCGATGGACTGCCTAATAATTTGGTAAAATAGGATCACTAGTACAGCGATGGCGAATACCGTTGACAAGGAAAAGACTCTCTGCAACAGATTGTTAAGCCAAACCCTCCGCTTAATGTGGGAAGAATCAATCTTGAACGAGCGTTTTTGATTTATCTTTTTGTCTTTTTCAATGGCCAATTCCTTTAATAGTTGAGTTTCAAAATTCATCTCAATACACCTCTCTATATTTTTTAGAAATATACTGAGCCACCAAATTCATTAACAAGGTAAAAATAAACAAAAGTAGACCCACAGCATACAGACTGTAATAACCCGTTGTACCCGCGCCGGCATCGCCACTGGTAAATTCAACAATATAGGAGGTCATGGTCTGCATAGACTGAGTAATATCAAAACTGAAATTCTTATTACTTCCACTAGCAATCGCAACAATCATCGTTTCTCCAATTGCCCTGGATATGGCTAAAACGAAAGAAGATACGATGCCGGAAACTGCAGCCGGTACCACTACCTTGGTTGCTACCTCAAAGCGAGTCGATCCTAGGCCCAAGGCACCTTCCCGCATGGCATTTGGTACTGCATTCATGGCATCCTCCGACAAGGAAGCAACCATGGGGATAATCATAATACCCATTACAATTCCTGGACTGATTACATTTTTAGCCCCCAAGGAAGGAATCAGATGCATTAAAAGTGGCGTTACGAAAGAATAGGCAAAGAATCCGTATACAATGGTCGGCACACCCGCTAAGATTTCTAGTATCGGTTTTAGAACTCTACGTTTCCCCGCAGAAGCAAATTGGCTCAAATAAATCGCCGCTGCGAGTCCTACCGGCACGGCAACCAACATGGCAATAAGCGAAGTAAAAATAGTTCCATTGATGAGAGGAAGAATACCAAAAGAAGGATTTGCACTTAGAGGCGCAAGACTTGTACTGAAAACTTCTGAAAATGGAACCTTTTGAAAAAATTTGTATGCATCAAAAAATAGGGTCAGTACAATACCGACTGTAGTCAGTACAGACATGGATGCCATGAGCAAGAGAAACTTGGGCATAAAGGCATCCACATGGTTTTTCTTATGACTTATATTGTCCTGAATCAGCAGCCGGACATTGGTTTTTCCGTCCATATTTATTCTATCCTTTCGGTGTATTCCTACAGTTGAGTCATTTCATAAATGCTTCATACTAAATTAGACAGAACCAAGATGAGGACTTTCTCCTCATCTTAGCAGCAATCCTATCTCACATCTTTATTTGCTAGTTGATAGCATCCAGCTGAGCTGCATAGGCAGCATAGGTTTCAGCAGGAAGTGGCGCAAAGCCAGTTTCTCCAGCCAATTTTTGTGCACCTTCCGCAGATACTATGTACTTTGCAAAATCCAATACCTGAGGCTTTTCTTTGGCATAGTTCACATTCAAATACGTGAATACTGGTCTTGTGAATTGGGCATATTCTAAGTCTTCACCAATGGTCTCAAGTGTCGGTGCAACCGGTCCCGCACCAAAGTCTACATGAACAGCTTGCAGTTTGTCTTGATTGCTCTCATAGTAGCCATAACCAAAATAGGCAATTGCATATTGATCGTTGGCTACCAAATCAACTAGGGTCGAATATTCTTGCTGTAGACTTGCAGTCTTGACCATAGGCTGCTCATCCAGAATCTTTTCGTAGAAAAACTCATAGGTACCATGATTTTCATTTGGTCCATAAAACTTGATTTCTTCTGAAGGCCAGTCTGGGCGAATGTCAGACCAAAGGACCACATCGTCCGCTTTATAGGAACCGGAAATAAACATACTGATGATTTCTTCTGCGCTCATTTCGCTAGCCCAGTCATTTTCCTTGTTAATTACCATGGTTAAGCCATCTAGCGCTAATTTTATTTCAATTACATCGCGGTCCATTTCTAACCCTTGCTCCTTGAGTAAGGCTACTTCTTTATCTTTAATCTTTCTAGAAGCATCTGAAAAATCGGTTTCACCTGGTATAAATTTTTTAAAGCCAGCACTAGATCCTGCACGGCCAACCTGCACGCTGACTCCAGGTTCTTCCTGTGTCATGTATTCTTCTGCAATATAGGCCATCAAGGGATATACCGTTCCAGAACCATCTATGGTAACAGTACCCTCTAGCGCATCAGACGCTACTTCTGAATCCTCATTTCCCGAACATCCAGTGTAGGCAAAAAGCAGGGACATGGCGACTAGTACAATTATAATTTTCTTTAGCATTAAACTTCCTCCTATATTCTTGGTCAACTCATTGTGGTCTTCACTGCAACTTACAAATGAAGTATAGCATGATGTTTTTCAACTTGTGTTTGATCGAAGTTAACCTTTTGTTAAGAATAGGTTAAGGCAATCTAGCACTGCTGCATTACTTTTTGTATTGTCCTTTCTCATCCTAAATTTTCTCTATCTATAGTTTCAAGAAAGGGTGACAAGGGTATATAAAAAAGCGATAGAGGAAAAATCCCCCTATCGCGAATAGAATACTTTATATTATACCTTGTGCTATAGCCCGCCTGCCTGTTCACAGATGGATGATCTCATTGTTTAATAATTAGGCCCATCAACCTAGATAAGAGGATTGCTTGCTGGGGAGAAACAAGAGCCCCTTTCAAATCCTCAATACGAACACCCAGGCCAGAAATATTGCAGCTGCTGATATCAATACCATCAAGCTTTAGCCCTGACATTTGACATTCTCGCAAGTCAGTGTTCGTCAACCGAACAGCGGTAAAACTAGACAACTGAAAATCAGCAAAACATAGGGATGACTCTTCAATACTTACCCCATTCCAATGTGAAAATCTGAAGTTAGCATACCCTGCATTGCACCTGCCAATAGATACGTGTCGCAAGGATGCTTCACTAAGGTTTGACCCCAACAACTTGCAGTCGAGAAACTCAACTCGGTTGAATGTCGCATTGCTTAAGTCCAAATTTGACATGTCACAATTTTCGAATCGCACATCCTCAATGTCCGCTCTTCTAAACGTTCCATCCTGAAAAGTAGTATTCCTGATGATTGTTTCTTTCAAACATACACTTTCAGCACTTCTTGCATCAAAACTACAGTCAGTTATAATTGACGCATTAATTTGCTGTTCATCCTCAATGACCCTCATGGTGTTTTCCACTAAAAACATCTCTTCGGGAAAACGAGGTACTTGAATCTTTACATTTTTCTTAGCCTTTTTCATCTTGTCTCCTGTCCCTTCGTGTAGGGAGCGATCATCTAACATCCTATCCAATATACCAGCAAGCATTCTTGTTTACAAATACCACGATTGACTGACTCTTGGTTTTTTCTACCTGTTTTCCCATCCAATCAGTAAAAAAGCCGCCAATAAGACGGTTAACTTTTCATATGAACAAGTTCAATCCCACGAGCCAACTTACTCAGATCTTCTGGTACTAAATGGTAGTCTAGGAGCTCATTTTTCGTGAATGATTCTAATGCCTCAATTGAGCCTTTAATAAGTTCAACCTCTAACTCCCGGATGTTTACACTTCGGTTGTTTGCGCGAACAATGCCTTCGTCTAGTGCACATTCAAGTACAGAATCCTTGTACTCAATTTGTCGTACATGGCGAAAAATATCCGTTTCAATGAGTGGCACTAATTCCTTACTTCCTAACACCTCTTCCAACATACCTCGTTCCTTTGGAAAATCCGCTAGGCTCAAATTAAAATCATCCTTTTTCTTATTTATCTCAATTCGAGTATGCAAACCATCCACAACCCCGCCGCCATATTTCAAGGTAGCTACAATATCTTCGTCTTCTCGTCTTAGGCGCAATCCAATCCTACTATTAGCAAGAAGCAAATCCTGGGTATCATAATATGTTGCTCTTAGATGTATGGTTCTGGCTTTATTTCCTAAAATTGAATCGTCGGACAATAAAGCGCGCATGGTTTGTTCGTCTTGAATTCCAAGTTTCAGCTCAATTTCCTTGTCCATCTATAGATCCTTTCTTGTAGTTACCCAAAAACTCAAATTGGGAAGAAGATTCCATCATGCGATACATCGCCTTGCGAACCCGATTTTCCAACAGATTACCCTCAAAATCTATAAAAAAGTAATATTCCCATGGCTTTCCAAAAATAGGTCTTGATTCAATCCGAGTCATATTAAGATCGCTTTCGGTAATAATACCGATAATCCGGTAGAGTGAGCCGATTTCATGCGCCATGGATAGGCGCACACTAATCTTATTACACTCCTTATCAATAAGAGGTGTACGTCGAACCCTGACGAAACGCGTGTAATTGGTCCCATTGTCCCCAATATTTTCAGCCAAAACAGATAGGCCATAGAGTTTTCCCGCCTGCAAACTGGCAATTGCTCCTACTCTGGGGTCATTCGTTTCGAACACTTTTTTCGCACTCATCGCTGTATTGTAGTACGGTTCAGGCAAATATCCTCGGTCTTCAATAAATTTGGCACACTGGCTAAGCGCCTGGTTATGAGAAAACACTCTCTTAATTTGGTGAATGTCCGCCGTTGGAATACCCAAAAGTGCGTGCTTGATGGGTAAAATAAGCTCTCCACTAATGTAGAGGTCATTACTAGCAATCAGATGCTCCACTTCCTTAACACCGCCAGTGGAAGAATTCTCAATGGGCAATATTAAGTCGCTGATTTCACCCTCTTTTAGGGCCAATACCGCCTTTTCAAAAGTTGGATAATTTCTGCGAGGGTCTGCCCCAGGCATCATTAAATCCAAGGCCTCTTGGCTATATGAGCCAGGGATTCCTTGAAAGCCTACAATGCGCTTTTCAGTTTCTGGATTTTTTTTATCTAATATAGCCTCTAAATCCACCATTGCATGTTTTTCATGTTTTTCGTAAACAAGGTTTCCTTGGATCCGCCGACTGGTTTCCATAATCTTTCGAAGAATGTCCCTGTAGGCCGAACGGAACTCCAGTTTTTCCATTTTGGACACATTTTTTTCTAAAACTTCTTTCTCCCGTTCTGGATGGAAAATGGCAATGTTATTCTTCTTTTTATATTGACCCACTCGTACTGAGATTTCCATACGTTCCATAAGCAAAGAACGTATTTGTTCATCTAGTTCGTCTATTTTCACCCGCAGTTCATCTAGTTCCATATTTGCCCCCACATCATCATGTCCAACACAGCTAGGGTGGCCGCTGCTTCAATTACCGGCACTGCTCGTGGCACAATACAAGGATCATGTCTCCCCTTGATGCTCAAGGTTGTATCCTCCTCGGTCTCAATATCTACCGTTTTTTGTTCTTTTCCTATGGACGGAGTCGGCTTTATGGCCACCGTAAAATCGATCGTCATACCATTACTGATACCGCCTAAGATACCACCATTATGGTTACTTCTAGTAGCTACCTCACCCTCCTTATAATAGTATGTATCGTTGGCTCTTGAACCACGCATGCTGGCTAAATCGAATCCCGTACCAAATTCCACACCCTTAACCGCCGGTATGGAAAAAAGTAAACTAGCCAAATGCGATTCGAGCGAATGAAAAAATGGTTCCCCTACACCAGCCGGTACTCCCATAACCACACATTGAACCGTACCACCTACCGAATCCTGGTTTTCTCTGGCTATTCTTATTTCTTCTTCAAATTTGCACCAGTCCGGTTGTTGAAGTACAGGATGACCTTCCTTTCTCAAAGCAGACAAGTCTTGTATGTCAAAATTCATAGAATCGATGCGACCTGCTTTCTTTTTACCTATACTCGTCACAACAGCACCTGCTTGGATGCCCTTCAGAGCAAGTATTTGAGCCGCCACAGCGCCTGCAAAAACTAGTGGAGCCGTAATTCGGCCACTAAAATGGCCTCCTCCTCGGTAATCGTTGGCACCAGCATATTTTACAAATCCAGGATAATCACCGTGTGAAGGACGCATCACATGCATAAGGCGCCCATAATCGCGACTCTTTTGATCCGTATTTCGAATAATAGCGGTAAGAGGCGTTCCTGTAGTACAGCCTTCAAAGAATCCGCTAATAATTTCAAAACTGTCCATTTCTTTTCTAGGCGTAGACCAAGCATTCTGCCCTGGTCTTCTCCTCGCCATCTGGTTTGAAATTTCCGTCAAATTCAGTTTGATACCACTAGGCAGTCCATGGATGGTAATTCCTATGGCTGGTCCATGCGATTCTCCAAACAGACTTAATTCTATGCGTTTACCCCATATTCCACTCATATATTTTTCCTCCCAGCATCTGGTAATCCTGCCAAAACTCCGGATAAGATTTGCTTACACTGTCTGGATCTGTCACCGTCAATCTCTTTTCACAACCCAATACCGCCATCGCCATGCTCATTACCATGCGGTGATCATTCCAACCAGATACTAGGCCACCACTCAGATGTTCTTTTCCAATAATGGTCAAATCATCTTCTCCCCGTTCAACATCTGCTCCTAGCGCCTTAAGATTTTGGTACACCGCTTCCAAACGGTCGGACTCTTTAATTTTTAGTCTTCCTAAGTTGGTAAGGTGACTTTTTCCCAATGCAAAAGCCAGTAGCACCGCTAGTGCAGGTACTAGGTCGGGAAATTCATTGCAATCTATCGCAATGCCCTTGGGACGACTTTTTTTCACTTGAATACTCTTGTCCGCTTGAATACGCACGTCCGCTTCCATTTCACGCATGAGTCGCATCACCACTGCGTCCCCTTGGCTAGACTTTTCAGCCAAGCCTTCGATGTTTAATTCACCACCAAGAATACCTGCTAGTAAGAAAAAGATACTTTGTGAGTAGTCTCCCTCCACAACATAGTTTCTAGCCTGATAGGTTTGGTTCCCTGGTATTATGAAAAATGAACCTCTGTTTTCGATTTGAATGCCATAATAGGAAAGCATCTCTAAGGTTAAGTCGACATACCCTTTGGACTCTAGTTCTGTACTCAATTCCAACACGCTATCTTCAGCTAGTAAGGGAAGTGTGAATAGTAGACCCGTTATGAACTGCGAGCTTACATTCCCCCTCAGCGTATACGTTCCAGGTTGCCATTTTCCCCGCACAGTTAGGGGAAGTCGCTTATTTGAATAAGAATATTCTATATTCTTTTCATCAAACAATTCAGTATATACGGACTGGGGGCGCTCTACCAATTTCCCCTTTCCAGTAAACTTGGCTTCTTTGGCAAAATGAAGAGACAAGGGAATGATAAATCGAATCGTTGAACCGCTTTCCCTGCAATCGAAAGTCACATTATCTTTGCGACCAAGACTTAGGTTTGAAGACGCTCCCTTAACCCAAGCAACAAAGCGATTGCCTTCTTCTTCAAGCCGTATCTCCGCACCGATCTTACGCATTGCATCAATCGTTGCCAAAATATCCTCACTTAAAATCAAGTTCGATATCCGGCTAGTACCTTGTGCTAAACTAGCAGCCACCAAGGCACGATGGGAAAGACTCTTGGATGGCGGAATGTCTACAGTTCCCTTTATTGTTGACGATTCTAGTGTTACCGATTTCGCTTTACTCACCATGGGAACCTCTCTCGATGTATTTAATGATATCATCTCTAGAAATTTCCTTGATAAAGGCATGCCCGATTTTCTTTAATAGAATAATGGAGATCTTGTCCCCACTCATCTTTTTATCATAAAATATCGCCGCTAACAGGTCATTTGCAGCAAGCTGCTTTGGTATCTCGCTACGAAGGCCCGTCTTTTGCAATAGACTATCCAAGCGCTCCACAGTACCTTGGCAAGTTTGTCCCATATTCTGTGCCCTTCTAGTAATATGCGCCATACCCATGGCCACTGCTTCTCCATGTGAAATATTGCCATAACCCAAATTTTTCTCGATGGCGTGTCCTAGAGTATGCCCAAAGTTGAGTATCTTTCTTTTCCCACCTTCTTTTTCATCCGAAGCTACGACATCTACCTTTTGAACCACACAGCGGCCAATGATTTCTTTTAATTTTGAAAAATCCATACTGTTATCGCTTACATACTCCTCAACTAAACTAAAGAGTTTTTCATCCCCTATGCATCCATATTTAATCACTTCGCCCATCCCACTACGGAATTCCTGGGCAGGCAGTGTCTTCAATAAGGCAGGGTCTATCCAAACGGCCTCAGGATGGTAGAAACTGCCACACAGATTCTTACCTTCTTTGAGATTGACTGCCACTTTGCCTCCAATGCTGGAGTCCACCTGAGCCAACAAGCTGGTGGGAATCTGAACGTAGCGTACTCCTCTTAGATAAGTTGCCGCCACAAATCCACCTAAGTCGCCAACCACGCCACCTCCGAGTATGAGGATTAAATCATTGCGGGTAAATCCTTCTTCGAGTAAACAGGAATAGATACTTTCTGCCATAGCTAAGCTCTTGCTTGCTTCTCCAGCAGGTACAACCATTTTCACGGCTCGAAATTCACCTTGATGGAGTTGTTCCATCAACTCCTCACCATATAAACGGTCCAAATTCTCGTCCGTCAAGACAAAAATCCTGCGCCCCTCATATACTTTGGGTATCCAGCACGATAGCTCTTGGAAAAGTCCCGTCTTAATTTGAATAGCAACTGTCTTTTGGGATAACTGCAACTCGATTTTCATGAATTCTCCTTCTGTTTTGAAACTCTATCTAAATCTTTTCTTTCAATTCTTTGGCCTGCTTTAAAATACGATAAATTTGCTTTTCATTTCCTTCAGAAATGGCCTCTTTTAAGACAAACCAGCGCTTCTCAAATTGGTCCATTTCCTCTAATAGATGTTCTTTGTTCTCAATAAATAATTCTGTCCACAAGTCTTCATTGATGGTAGCCACTCTAGTAGCATCTTTAAAACTGCCACCAATCAAAAATTTACTCGATTCTGTGAATCCATTCATCAGCAGTGATGCCAGCACATGAGGCATTTGAGACGTATAACTAACAAGAGCGTCATGTTCCGTTGGTGATAAACTTACAATCTTTCGGACTCCCAATAATTCCATCAAAGAACCCAGTAACTTTACTGCCCGCTCGCTGTTCTTCTCTGTAGGTGTTAAAAGATAATATGAACCAAGGAACATTTCCTCACGAGCTTTATCAATACCCCGTCCCTCTCGTCCGGCCATGGGATGGGTCCCTAAGAACTCCACACCCTCTGGCATGATATTTTGTAGTTTGCTTACAATATGAGATTTAATACTAGACACATCAATTACAATGGTTCCTGGTGTAAACAAATCTCGGTGCTTTATGATAAATTGTTCTGTCATCTTAGGATACAAAGCAACTATAACTACATCGGAATAAGGTATGGTCTCTTCAGGTGAGATGGACAAAACATCTGCCATCTGACGTTTCCTAGCACTATCTAGGATTTCTTCAGATATATCTACTCCTCTGACCTCTGCAACTTTTCCCACCAGCCCCAACGCAATGGAGCCCCCGATGAGGCCAAGGCCCACTATGGTAACCTTGCATTCCGAAACATTCATAGTCTACTCTCCTTGGATAACTTTTCTTATGGGGCCAATTCTATCGATCAGCTTTTTGAAATCTTCCGGCAACAAACTCTGTTGACCGTCACTGAATGCTTTTTCTGGATTATTGTGAACTTCAATAGACAGTCCATCCGCTCCTGCTGCAATAGCAGCCATAGCGAGTGGTTCTACCAACCAACGGATTCCTGCTGCATGACTTGGGTCTACAATAACGGGTAAGTGACTCTTCTTCTTCAGTATTGGTACAGCACTGATATCCAACGTGTTACGAGTATAGGTCTCAAATGTACGAATACCACGTTCACAAAGAATAACTTGCTCATTTCCACCTGCCATGATGTATTCTGCAGCCATCAGAAACTCGGTCAGGGTAGCAGCCATACCTCTTTTAAGAAGTACCGGAACTCGTAACTGACCTACGGCTTTCAATAGATCAAAGTTCTGCATATTGCGTGCCCCAATTTGGATCACATCTACTTCTTCACCGAAAGCACCAACTTGAGCTGGAGACATCATTTCTGTAACAATTGGCAAACCTGTTAAACGTCTGGCTTCTTTGAGTATTTCGATACCTTCTTGACCTAGTCCTTGGAAACTATATGGTGAAGTTCTAGGTTTAAAAGCACCTCCTCGAAGAAAGGTTGCGCCCATCTTCTTTACATCTTTTGCAATGGTAAGTAGCTGCTCTTCACTTTCTACAGCACAAGGACCAGCAATGATGGCCAATTCTTTGCCACCAACACTTGACTCACCTATTTTATAAACAGAGTCTTTGGGATGGAACAGCCGATTGGCCTTTTTGTACGGTTCAGCAACATGCATAATCTTAGCAACATCAGATCTTGCCTCTAGTTGGCTTACATTGATGTTTGTCGTATCTCCTACCACTCCAATAATAGCATAATTTTCTCCTTGGGTAATGCTTCCTTTGCACCCCAATAACTCTATCTCGTCTCTAAGTCTATTGACATCTTCAGGCGACGTGCCCGGTTTCATTACGATAACCATGTATAAATCCCCTTTCTTAATAAAAAAAAGAGGCTCAGCGAGCCTCTTCATGCAATCTTACCTACAATATCTCTCTGATGTTTTAAAACTATTCATTTCATCTCAAAAAACCGGCGCTATAAAAGCTCCAGCTAGTAAAATAAAAGAAATAAGTTGTGTTTGCATTCGTCGTTTGTATCATGTTCATTTCCTCGCAAACTTCATCATCGTTTAAGACATTATAGAATTCATTACCTCTGCTGTCAATAGTAATCGACATATTCAGCTATTTTGCGAAATCTATTACCAACCTAGCCGTGGTATCATTGTTCGCTCCAAGTGCAAAAACCTTATACCCCACGTCAGTTCCAATGTTAAATTCTATGCTAACTGAATCACTAGAAACACTCGGTGACTTCATACCTATTAGCAAGCCTCCTGAAAAGTCCGGTAAATTAGAGGTAACTTGTTTGACACCATTCAAGGTTACTAAAATTCCTTCACTACTGCGCTTCACCTGGTATGGCCCTACGGTATCCGTCTTTTCCCCATCCATAGCAATTTCTAGTACTAACCGATTGGTTGTAGCTGAGTAGCGTATCTCTTGAACCTCATCTCCACCACCACTTGCTCCACCAGAAAAACTTTTGTCCAAAGTAAAGCCATCTAGTAATCCAGAACTAGCCACTGGTTTTTCCTCATCCTGGGCTGGCTCTTCTTGGGCAGGTTCTTCTTGGGTGGGTTCCTGCGTTTGGCTCGAAGTATCAATCTTGCTATAATCGTCTACCAACCATTCCCCATCAACTTTTTCCAATTCATATAACCAACGGTAAGTTACAATACTAACTTCCCCACTTCTGTTCTTTTTGAACTTCTCATATGCCTCAACGCTGGCTTTATTCCCATCAACTTCCACATTGCTTAATTCCAATTCGAGAAGTTCTTCCTTTAATCCAGAAACATTGGCATTGGCCAAGCGGCTGTATGCTACACTGCCAGGATTCAAGTAGTTGAATACCCCACTTGCTGTGGTGTTAACATACTCAATCCAGGCCTCGTCAAAGTCACGAATAGTCTGTACTACTGCTTGTTTTTCGGCAGTGATGTCAGCCGTTCCCTCAGAATCAGTCGCATCCTCCGGATTCTGTGGTTCTGAGGATTCTGATGGTACCACGCTTGCTCCATCAATTTTCTGAGCAAAATACCCAAAATCAAACTTCCACTCATCTCCAAAAAGGCGGAATTGATTTTCTTCAAAATACTCTTTCGACTCAGCCGTACCTTCTAAAATCAGTTTCACCGCTCCAATGTTTCCCGTAATCGCGGATGATTCTACCGACTCCACTTGCATATCACTATACTGAGTATAATAACTAAAAACAGAAAGATCTTCTTCCAAGGATGTTTCATCACCTTCATAATTGCCAAAATAAATTTGATCATAATCAGCAAGTTCGGTCGGATCTACATCATGAACTTCTTCAAAAAAGAGGATAGCACTTGATTCTAGTGCTTCAGTCTGTTCATCGACAGCTACAATTTCCGGTTCTGCTCCTCCGGAAAAAAGCTTCACACCAAGGAATACTAGGGCCGTCAATGCAATTACCGATAAACATATAATGAGGATCCTCTTTAAAAAGCCTTTTTCTTCATCGTAAATCAAATACTCATCCTCAGACTCATCCTCTTCATAATAGTCATCATTTTGCTTCCACCGCTTGATTGGTTCTTGGTTGCTAATGGTCTCGTCTACACCATACTCCTCTTCTTCCTCATCTTCTTCCTCAAACTCATCTTCTTCATCCTCAAACTCATCCTCTTCATCATCTCCGTACACATCATTTTTTCCAAATGCACCGGCAAACAAAGATAACAAGCCTTTTTTCTTTGGTTTTTCTTCTAATATATCCTCTTCATATCCATCCATCAGTGAATCTTCTTCCAAGTCATCTTCCTCAAAATCTTCCTGGTAGTCTTCACGTTCATCAGGTTCTTCATCTTGTACACGATTAAACCGTTGCCGCAAGTCCTCCAGCGTGCCACGCGCTTCTTTTTCAGCGCCCACAGATTCCACACTGATATTTTCTTCAACATATTCATCATCACTCTTCATCCAGTGAAGAAGCTTTTTGGGGATAAAGTTGCTCTCAGTCTTTGGCTGCTTTTCTTCTAAATCATTCGGTTCATCCATTTCGTATCCACAATTCGGACAGTAATCTGCGTCATCCCGAACGACACCTCCGCAGTTTTCACAAAATCTTGGCATTTCTTCGTCCCTCCTAGTAACTATTTTGCAATAGCAAATTTACAAAAGCTAAATCGAGTGGTATAATTTGTATAAAGTTGATTATATCTATTGTCATTATATAATCTTTCCTTATATTATTCTATATTATACTCAAGAAAATTTAAAGAATATTGGTGATGACCATGTTTTATGGAAGAGAACGGGAAATAAGGTATTTAGAGCAAAACTTCAACAAAGAGGGTGCCTCTTTGCTGGCTCTTTATGGCAAACGCCGTACCGGTAAAACGGAACTCCTAAAACAATTCTGCAAAGGTAAAAGCCATACTTTCTATGTATGCCGTGAAACCACAGACGGCGAACAAATTCGTCTATTCTCACGGAAGGTTTTAGAAGAATCCCCTCTGAAAAACTACATTCATGAATTTCAAGACTGGGAAACAGCCTTCTCTTTTCTATTAGACAATAACTTTGGGAAAAAAGTAGTTGTCATTGATGAATTCCCTTACATGGTACAAAATAATCCTGAAATCCCGTCCATCCTGCAGAACGTTTGGGATGCAAAAAGTGCAGCAAGTAATGTAATGATTGTACTTACTGGTTCAGCGATGACATATATGGAACAAGAAATTTTGGCAGGAGATAAACCGTTGTTCGGAAGAACCGATGGCAGCTATGTCCTAGATGAACTTAGCTACACCGCCTCTCTATCACTACTAGGCCAAAATAATCTATGGGCAAAAGAAGCGTATGGAATACTTGGTGGCGTACCACGTTACCTTCAATACTTTTCTTCTACTAAAAATACAGAGGATAACATTAAAGATAGCCTGCTCAGTAAGGGAAGTGCCTTGTACAACGAAGTAGACTACCTGATGAAGCAAGATCTTAGAGAACCATCTACCTACTATACCATACTGGAAGCTTTAGCGAACGGTTTCACCAGGATTGGTGAGATAAGCAAACAGACGGGTTTAGATCGCACAAAAATCAATGTTTATCTTAAGAACCTGCAGAACTATAAGGTCGTAACAAAACAACAACCGTTATCCCTAGAGCCACAGACAAAGGCACATAACAGCAGGTATCTTATCAATAATAATTATTTTCGCTTCTATTTCCGATTTATGTATCCAAATTATTCTTGGTTAGAAGAAGGAGAACAAGATCGGATTTATGACAATAAAATCAAACCCAACTTGCCCCATTTCCTCAAAGGCAGTCTGATTCCGGCAGCCAAGGAAACACTACTAGCATTGCAAAAAAGCCGGAGCCTACAACTAGACATCGATCGCATCGGGCCATATTGGGATAAAAACACCTCGTTTGACTTACTTGCTTACGGTACAGCGCACAACATTTTAGCCGTAGAATTGGTAACAGATCCTTCTGGAGCAAACTTGAACGACTTACAAAACCTACGTGACCGCGTCGCCTTGCTGAAATCTGACGGCGTGGATAAACTTTATTGTTTGTTTTCTCTTTATGGGTTTGATGCCACATTAAAGCAGATGAGCGAACTGGATCAATCGATTCTATTACTAACTATTTAAAAGGAGGTCTCATGGCAGTTTTTTCGTTTCCATCAAAAAAGCAAAGTAAATTAGTTGAACTGCTCAACACCAGAGAAGGTTTCGAGTACCTAAAAGCCATGACGGCTGAAAACATGCTCGTAGAAGCTGATCGTCTTTTACAAGCAGGTAAAAGAGACAAGGCTCTAACACTTATCCGTAAGGCAAAAGAAAAGATGTTGCTTAACAACGATACCGAGATAGACTTGCTCTTGAAAGTACCCAAGCTCTTACAACGAGCTGAGCGTAAAAATGAAGCCTGGATGTTTCTTTTAAAAATTAAAGAGTACTTCTACCAGCGTTGTGATGGCAATAATATTCCCTCTTACATGGTAATGACTACAGAAAGTGCCATCAGCAATGGAATGAGTGAATTCTTGCGCATTGAGAAAAAGTTGGGATATAGCTTTTACATGAACATTAAAAGCTACCTGGAAGATACTACCGCTACCTTCTATTTGATGAATGCCTATATGCAAAAAGAAATCTGCGAAAAAAATCCACAGATTAAACAAGCATATATTCAAGCTAGAAAGCAATCGGAAGCCTACATGAACATCAAGATTTCCGACAGTTATATTAAGAATATTGTATTTGCACATCTAGTGCGAATTAAGAAAAGAGATCAGTTGCCTGAAGTTTTGGCCTTGGTAAAAGAAACAATTAGTCACATACCAAAAATTGATTATATTAAATTAGAAGAAGATTTACTAGAAATTATGCAATAGGCCTTGCCTGTTGCTTCAAATTCAATCACTCACCTAAATAAAGGGGCCGGATATCCGGCCCCTTTATTATTACCTGTCAAATTTTCCTTCATCGTACCAAAACAATTCATCTAGTGTTTTATCTAGAGCATAACAAATTCTAAGACATAATTTTAAGCTAGGATTGTACTTTCCAGCCTCAATTAAACCAATTGTCTGTCTTGTAACACTCGCCTTATCAGCCAAAGCAACTTGAGAATATCCCTTTTGCTTTCTTGCAGTTCTAACGCGATCATTTGGTGCCATAATTATTCCCCCTTTTTATTTATTCTCCCTGTGCACCTTATTATATACATTGCTCACCAAAGACACAACATTTTTTGCAAAGGAACAAAAATATTTCTAAATATTTATCAATAATCTCTCGATTTTTTGTAATATTCGACCTTTTTAAATAGCATAATCGCCACAGCATCAGAGAAAGTTCTTGAGATTTCTTTCACTTAAAGGGTTTCCACCTCTGTATATAGGTGTTATAATTAATTTGAAATTTCCGATATGGAGGTACGCTATGCGTAGTAAAAAACTTGAAGGCCTTGTAGAACAAGGCTTTATCACTGAGTCACAAGCTCAATACTTAGAAGAGGCAATCGCCCGCAAAGAAACCATTATCATCTCCGGCCATAGAGGTCACGGTCTGACACAGCTCTTCGGTAGCCTGTTGATGTCCATCGACAAAGAAACCACCAGCTTTAAGCAGGTTCGTAAACCTGAGTCAGATTTCGATACTGATGCTGATTATTTCATCATCGGTGACCTGAAGGATGTCGATTGGGAAGCAATGCTGACCAAAGTCGTTCTGAAAGATGGAGCTAACATGATGGTCATGAAAGCACCTGAGTATACTTATTCCATAATGAAAATCCTGCGTGATGCCGCCAAACAAGGCGATATTACTGGTAAGGTTTTCCAAACTGTGGAATGCAAAAAAATTGGTGAAGAGAAAAAAGTTGCCAAAATTACCAAAACCATTGTTAATGAAAATGGTAAAGCAGTACGTAAAAACTTTGAAGGTTAATAATAAAGAAGCACGCTCCCAAGGGAGCGTGCTTCTTTATTATCTTCCCTCTTATTCAATCTAAACATCGAAAGGCTTCTCGATTTTCTTTCCTGATACATAGCGAGCCCGTATATTTTCTTCCTTACCCACATATAGAAATTTTTCCACTCTCTCTTGAACACTCAATTCATTGATCAAGTAATCGCTATCGTCGATAACCAAGAAATCAGCCTCATAGCCTGGTTCTAAACTCCCGTGTTTGCCAAAAAATGCGCCCCCTGCTTTGGTGCCCAGATAGAAGGCCTCTTGTGTAGATAAGTAATCTCCCGGTGTAGCATTATGTACTGCAAGCATTTTAGACAATTGCATGCTTAGCACCATAACCTTCGCTATATTAATTTCATTGCCTCCACTAATATCCGAACCCAGAGCTACTTTAACACCCAAATCAAGATATCTTTTTACTGGCATGATTCCACTAATCAAATTGGCATTAGAAAACGGACAATGTATCGCCATGACATCGGAATTAAGCAACAGTTCTAATTCTTCATCATTGCAATAAATGCAATGCCCCATTAAGGTAGGTTGTGAACCAAATAACTTAAACCTCTCATAGACATGCGCGTAGCTATTGCTATCTGGATGCAAAGAGCATACCCATTGGATTTCAGCCTGATTCTCATCCAAATGGCTTTGAACTGGTATATTGTATTCTTCAGCCAATTCACCCAAGCCTTTCATCAGTTTAGCTGTACAGGTTGGAACAAACCGAGGAGTAATGATGGGCTTTACTCGCTCAGATTTCTTGTAATTATTTTCAATAAAATGTTTCGTTTCTCGAATTGACTCATCCGTAGTCTCCACATAGAAATCTGGAGAATTGCGGTCCATATTCACCTTTCCCACAAAGGAATACAAGCCTGAATCAATCAGTAGCTCAAACAATCTAGTACTGGCTTTTTCATGAATGCTCCCAAAGATACAACTATACAGGGAGCCTACCGACCATAACTTGTTAATCAGCTTCTTATAGACTTTCTCGGCATAATCTACTTCAACATATTTAGCCTCTTCAGGAAACGTGTATCTTTTTAACCACTCCAACAGTTCCATATCTGTTCCTAGACCCACGTTGGGAAATTGGGGTGCATGAAGGTGCATATCTGCAAATCCAGGTATGATTAGCTTTCTTTCAAATTCCAGAAAACAATCTGATTCACGCATTTCTGGTTTTTCAGTAGAAAAACCCACAATTGTCCCATCTTCGACAATCATGTAGCTGCCTTTTAGAGTGCTCATCTCGGTAATCTTCTTGCTATATGCAAAATCCCCATGAACTATTGTTCTCATTTAAGTCCTCCATCCTTTCCACTTATGCCTATTCTAGAGTAATACCTAAAATCCTTCTTGAATATGTAAATTTGTTTATATGTCTAACATCTACGTACTCGTTTTTCAACATGATGCGAATGCAGGGTGGATCCAACACCTATTTTCCTAACACTATTATGGAGGCTTTCGCTCTATTTTAACAAAAAGAAAGGCACAACGCCCATTGTGTTGTACCCTCTCTTTGTTAAAGATTATCCATATATGAATTCTCATTCAATTCATTTTTTCTGCTGCCAAACATTTTGCTTAACTGTTCCAGTTTTCCAAAAATGAGTTAATTCTGTGCTCGATGCCATCCTGAATAGTCTGCAGATTCTTTTGAGCTTGTCCCCGGTCTTGATTCCAAGAGCTAATGTATGCTTTCAGTTTAGGTTCCGTTCCACTCGGTCTTACTGCAAACCAGCTGCCGTTCTTCAGTTTATATTGTAAAACATTAGATTTGTCATAGCCCTCTAGATCCTCCATGAAATCGATGGTACGAATGACCTCTAATTCATCCTGATAGGTTAAGGGATTGGTTCGTACATCTTGCATCAAGGCTTCCATCTGTGCCTTACCTTCCTGCCCTTCAAGATAGATATTCATAGTGTCTTCCATATAGTAGCCATACTCCAGATATAGTTCTTCTAGGCGTTCTAATAAATTTTGGCCACGATTCATATAATAGCCAGCCATTTCTGCCACGAGTACAGAAGTCCCAATACCATCCTTATCCCGAAGATAAGAACCCGGCAGATAACCTATGCTTTCTTCAAACGCAAACAATACTTGCACGTTTTTATCCACCAATTGCTGCACCTTATCACCGATAAACTTAAAGCCAGTCAAAGTGTTTTCTACGCCCAATCCATGTTTCTTAGCGATGTCGGACGGAAAGTCACTCGTTACTACACTTTTCACGATTGAAGCTGGTTTATCTACCTTGCGGTGAGCAATAAGATAGTCTACCATCAACGCACCCATTTGGTTGCCGGTGAGTACCCTATACCCGCTATTTGTGCGCACGACAACACCCAATCGATCCGCATCCGGGTCTGTTGCTAAAAGGAGATCTGCCCCGGTCCTTTCCCCTTGCGCTAAAAGGAGTTTTAAGGCTTCCGGTTCCTCCGGATTTGGTTTTTTGGTAGTCGGAAAATCTCCATCTGGAACAAACTGTTCCGCAACTACTTCCACCTGATAGCCAAGATCTGTCAAAATATTTCGTGTAAACTCGCCACCAACACCATGTAATGGAGTATACAAGATTTTAAGATTGTGATTGACTGGTCCCTGGTGTAAATTCTTCACCGTTTGAATAAAGGCATCATCCAAAGTAGCATCCGCTACTGAAACCAAGCGGTCCTCTGCATCATACTGTATTTGTTCATAATCCTTAATATTGTCAATTTCATCGAACACAGCATCCGCCTCACTAGGAGAAAGCTGACAGCCAAGTCCATTATAGGCCTTATACCCATTATACTCAGGTGGATTGTGACTTGCTGTGAGCATCAGCCCACCCATCGCTTTACTTTCCATGATGACATAGGACAATTGAGGTGTAGAACGGTAGTCTGCAAACAATTTGGCCGGAATCCCATTGCCACTGAATACACGGGCTGCTTCCCATGCAAACTCTCTCGAAAAATGGCGGCAATCGAAGGCCAAATATACACCGTTTTCAATCCGGTCTGCATACGCTTTCTTGAGAAATGACGCGTATCCCTGCGTGACCTTTCTAACAACGTGTACATTCATCCGATTGGTACCCAATCCCCGGATACCTCTTAAACCTGCCGTTCCGAACTCAAGGTCTCGGTAAAAACGTTCCTCTATCTCTTCTTCGCTTAAACTTCTCAGTTCATCTTTTTCTTGTTCACTTAAGAATGCCCCTTTAAGCCAATCTTGGAACTTCTTATGATAATCCATGGTTATTCCTCCTGTGGTTAAACTATCCTTCATATGGTTGGTAAGTAGGTACTACACGTTTTAAGGCTTCTCTTATATGAGCGGCATCTACATTCACCACTGATTTTAGCAGTTCCAAATCTGCGTCAAGTTCTTCCCGGCTTTTAACGATGGGTTTCCCAATAAATATCTTATCATTTTGAGTCTTCTCGATACCCTCATCCGCCAGTAATAGTTCCTCATAAAGCTTTTCACCAGGTCTAAGACCTGTAAAAATGATATCTATTTCCTCATATGGCTCATACCCCGACAGCTTAATTAGGTCTTCTGCAAGCTTTAATATTTTGACCGGTTCACCCATATCTAGTACGAATACTTCTCCACCCTTTGCAATGGTTCCTGTTTCCAAAACCAATTGAACCGCTTCCTTGATGGTCATAAAGTATCGAATAATATTGGAATCCGTCACTGTAACCGGACCACCTGCTGCAATTTGTTTTCGAAACAATGGTATCACACTACCATTCGATCCCAATACATTTCCAAAGCGCACCGCAACAAATTCCGTCTTGCTTTGCGCATTAAAAGTCTGCACAATCATCTCAGCAATTCGCTTACTAGCGCCCATAACATTGGTCGGGTTAACCGCCTTGTCAGTGGAAATCATCAGGAATCGTTCCGTACCCCTTTCATGTGCCGTTTGAGCTAAATTATAGGTACCCATAACATTGTTCAAGATGGCTTCTCGTGGATTGTCTTCCATTAAGGGCACATGTTTATGGGCTGCCGCGTGAAAAACCACATCCACGGGATGCTTGTCAAACAGTGCCTTTAGGCAATGCTTGTCTCGTACGGACCCAATCTGCACGCATAAATTCAGTTCTGGAAATTCCTTAAGCAATTCATTTTGTATGTCGTATGCACTATTTTCATAAATGTCAAAAATAATTAGTTCTTTCGGCTCAAAAGCTGCCACCTGCCGACATAGCTCTGACCCGATGGATCCGCCACCCCCAGTAACCAGAACTGTCTTGTCCCGTAAATAAAGTCGAATGTGTTCATGACTAAGACTAACCGGCTCACGTCCTAGAAGGTCCACCACGTCCACATCACGCAGTTTCTTCATACTTACCTTGCCATCAATCAATTGATGCAATGCAGGTACAATACGCAACCTGGTATGGGTATCCTTGCAAAGTTCCAGCACATCACGCACATCTTTTTGAGAAGCGGCAGGGATAGCGATAATCAATTCTTCGATGTATTCTTCTTTGACTAGCCTTTTAATCTCATAACGGTTTCCTTTTATGGGTACTCCGTAGATTTTCATTCCCAATTTTTCTGGATCATCGTCAACCAATACCACAGGCAATTTCCCCAACTGAGGATTGCGGTTCATCTCCCGAATAACCATAGCACCCGCTTCACCCGCACCAACGACTAAGACTCTTTTCATTTCATCTTTACTAGTCAAATTTAAAGTCAAGGAACGACGAATAATTCGGTACCCAATTCGAAGCCCACCATTAAACACCATAACCAATAAAGCGAATATAAAATACCAACTATGGGGATAACCTACATCAAAAAGAATACTCAGTCCAAAGAGCAGTACCACACCAGTTATGGAGGCCACCACAGTAGAAATCAACTCTTCAACTGAGGCAAACTGCCACAAGCTATTGTACAGTCCATAAAACTGGAATACGAGGAGCATTACCACAGCAATAGCCAAGGATACGAACCAAAAAGTTTCAATAAGCGCTTGGGGAACTCCAGTAGTAAAGCATAATTCCAATGCAGCTCCATGTGCTAAGATAAAGAAAAACATATCAATGATATGAAAATAAATCTTTTTTTGTCTTCCCGTGATGATTTTATTCATTTTACTAATCATACATTTCCTTCCAAGTAATCTATTTGGCGATTTCAAACCCAGTATAACTATACACTATATATTCCTGTGTTGCAATTGTCTTCCTCCATTTTTGAACATAATATGCCTTACGATGCAGGTGGCATCACGTGATATTAGCTTCTTCAGTTTGACTAATTTTGCTAATCTTTATCTACCAGCGGACACGTTATTCAAATCAGGAAAACAAACTCCACGTGCTGCTCCTAGATTCATCTGTATATGAGAAAGATGACTCTTAACAGAATCATCTTTCTCGTCTTCTTCACTTTTCGATAAATTGTCCCTACTGTTTCACAAATTCGAGCAGTTCTGTTTTCTCTTCTTCAATAGAAAACAGAATTTTCATGCAAGATAGAATTTCCTTACAATAATGTAGCTGCAAGCTCCGCCAGTTCCGAACGTTCTCCCTTAATCAAGGTCACATGACCCGCAATATGCTGTTCTTTGAACTGCTCCACTGTGTAGCTAAGCCCATTACTGATACTGTCTATATATGGATGATCAATCTGTTCTGGATCACCGACTAAAATAATCTTAGACTGTTCTCCCACGCGGGATATAATCGTCTTTGCCTCGTGTCGGGTCAGATTCTGTGCTTCATCTATGATGATAAACTGTTTAGGCAAAGAGCGTCCCCGGATATAGGTCAAGGCTTCTATTTCAATACTTTTAGTACCTGCCATCATATTCTCCAATGGATTTTTCTCATCAGCAGAAAACAAGTACTCTAAGTTATCATAAATAGGTTGCATCCAGGGTCTCAATTTTTCATCCTTTTCCCCAGGCAAGAAACCAATATCCCTGCCCATCGGTATCACCGGACGTGCCACCAATAGCTTTACGTAGCGTTTTTCATCAAGAACCTTACTAAGCGCTGTAGCTAGAGCCAATAATGTTTTGCCTGTTCCTGCACGACCAGAGACGGTTACCAAAGAAACTGTATCATCAAGCAATAGCTCAAGTGCCATCTTTTGTTGCACATTTCGGGGATGAATGCCCCAAACTTGGTCTTCTAGGAAAAAGAATGGTTCTAATGTCTTCGCATCACGGCATCGACCGATGGCCGACTTATTACTAGCCTCTTGATCCTTCAAGATAAAAAACTCATGCGGATAGGCCTCCACATCCAGCGCCTTCATATCCAAGCGATGTTCCTTATAGAAACGGTCAATAAGCTCCCCGGGTACGGTAAGTTCTCTAAAGCCAGTATATAGCTTGTCTCTAGAGTCAACGACCTGGTCGTTGCGATAGCTCTCTGCCCGCAGGCCCAATGAGTCCGCCTTAATTCGTACAATCGCATCGTTGCTAACGAGTATGACCGGCGTTTTATCAGCCTTGTTTTGCTCATGTAAAGTGTAGGCAACAGAAATAATCCTATTGTCGTTATTTTGTGCTGGAAAATAGTGGCTCATTCTTTCATTGTTTTGATGGTTCATCTCAACTCTTAGAAGTCCACCTCCAGGGGTTTTCACCCCTATATTCAAAGGTGCTTGTTCACGCAAGAGATCTAGTTTTCGAGAAAATTCTCTGGCATTTCTCCCCACATCATCCATCAGCCGTTTCTTACTATCAATTTCCTCAATCACGACCGAAGAAATAACCACCTCATTATCTGCAAATCCAAAAAAGGCATAGGGATCATTGAGAAAAACATTGGTGTCAAGTACGAATATCTTCTTCATAGGTGCCTCCCTGCTAATACTCGAGCACTTCCTTCATAAGCTGTCTTACTGTGCTGGAACTGATTCCTTTGAAATCTTCTTCTCCTTGTTCAGACTGAACACTTTGGAGCGCAATCACCATTTCTTTTTTTGCAATTATACCTTTTACCTGTTCTAGTTCTTCTCGAATTCCACTGCCTTCCACTGATTTATCTATATCCTGTAACAGCGCCTGACTACTAGGCCAACTCAGTAGCGATGCTATTTCTGCCAATTCACTATGCCCCAATTCATATCTCAGATAAGAACTCATAAAGATTGCCTTTACGAGATTGCATGGCACTTCGGTAAAGGCTGCTATTGAGCAAGATAAGCCGGATAAAAATCCATAACCACTGTTTCGATACAATTTTCCCATATCCAGTGAAAAATTTTGTAAATCCGGATAGTAATCATGGTTCTTATCCAATACTTCCTTCGCAAGAACACCTAGCCGGATAAACATCTCCTCAACATCATTCCCTCTAAGATAAAGTTCAACTAGAGACAATAACATAGACAACAAGTTAGCAACGACAACCTTCTTGGGCAAAGTCGTTAGGTAACGCCAATCGTACGCAACGTATGCTGGTACAAAGTACTCACGTGAAATATTCCGTACCAAGGGTCCAGAAAAATCTAGTGCAAAAGCGCCTGTACTCGATTCGCTACCACCAAATGAAGTTGGAACTGCAATCAAAAGTGGTATTCGACGACCAGCATTTGGATTGTAAAAAAACTCCGACCAAGGATGATTATTGCAGGCCAACAAGCCAATAAGCTTGGCTAGGTCGACAGTTGAGCCACCCCCAATTGCTATCAATGAGTCACAATCGTTCTGGAAATATTGAGCTGTGCCCAGTTTTACATCGTCTAAGGAAATGGGCACAGGATACCCAGAAAAGGTAGCATATTCCAATTCGGCGAGTGCATTGATGATTTCCTGTGTCGTTTCATTCGTAAACACTTGGTCATCTAGCACCAGCAGTGGACGTTCTTTACCCATTTCCTTAAAAACCTGCAGTATGTTCTCAACTACTTTATCATGGAATACGCCAGACAAAGAACGAACTGTCTCTGTCTGATTAGCAGAATCCAAAAAGAAGCTCATTAGTCTTCCTTTCCGAAAGCATTGATGGTCGTCAATTCCTCGAATTCTTTCCTTGGTTTTTCTTCTGGCATATACTGAGCTACCCCAAGTGGCGTAATCCCAATAAGTCGATAATTCTCAGGAACATTACATGCTTTCTTCGCACTTTCTTCATCAACCCAGCCAACAAAACAAGTCCCTAAGCCACGTTCAGCCGCAGCCAACATTAAGGTAGAAAAGACAATGCCCCCATCAACTAAGTAATAGGGTTTTCCATCCAGATTGCCGGAATGCTCTGGATCAGCCAAAACCACAATTACATATGGTGCTTGCGTGATTCCTTTACGTCCTGGATTTCCCTCAGGGATAGCATCAGCTAACTGTTCCTTAATTTTTTGGTCATCTACAAGTACAAAATGCCAACACTGTTGATTTTTCCAAGAAGGTGCTTTCCTTGCAATTTCAATTACTTCCTTAGCAACCTCAAATGGTACTTTATCTTCTGAATATTTACGAATGCTACGTCTGTTACAAATTACGTTTTTCATATGTCTCTCCTTCAGTTAATTTCTAACTTTATTTTATCATAAAACAGAAGATGCGAATCAGATTTATCGATTAGAAATTTCATTCTTTTCAGACTCATTCTCTTTAGCCATATCTTTATTGCACGATTATTTTCAAATCCGAGTAAAAAAAAAACGGACAGCAAATGCTGTCCGCCCATTCCAACGAATCTTTATTTCCCTAGTTCGAATAACCCAACGTTCTAGTGGCAAACAAAGGGTGGTAGGTTGTACTAACAATCTTTATTTGTCTCACACCGACATCCTTAGATGTAAATGGAAACTAGATTCTAGAATTAACCTGAAGGGATTGGGGCATCCTTGGAATGTAGAGTTATTATATCCCCGAGCTGAGAGGCTGTCAAAAAAATAGAAAAGAATTTTTCTTTTTGTCTGAAAAAAACTATAATGAAGATAGAGGTGAACACTATTGTATATATTGACTATTTCTCGCACATTGGGTAGCTATGGAGATGAAATCGCTAAAAAACTTTCGCAGATTCTTAGTATACCCATTATAGATAAAGAGACTACCTACGCCGAATGGCTACCAGAAGTCACCGATGAACATGCTGTGCATATGCTGCGTTCGAGCTATGCCTTTTATCACCATGCCTTCAATCAAGAAGACACCTATAAAGATTACATTGCAAACAGATTGAGAAGCACTTTAAGCACAGGACCTAAGATTTTCTTAGGGATGGGATCTCAAGTGATTTTCAAAGACTACCCAAGCACAGTGCATATTCGCATCAATGCTCCCTTTTCTGTCCGCCTAGAGCGTATGCAGGAAAGTTGGCATCTTTCTACTGACAAAGCTACCGCAAACCTTCTTGAATCTGATTCTAGAAGGAAAAAATTTATCCGCAAGGTACATGGCCAGGACTGGGAAGATGAGTTTCTCTATGACCTTAAAATCAATACCACTAAAATTGGTATCGATGAAAGTTGCAAATTGATTCGCACACTTATCTCCAAAGCAGACCGTCTAAGTCCATATAATGCCGGTCAGCTTTCTTTATTCCAAAATGAGACCTCACGCTATGATTTTCGACATGAGGTAGAAGGAGAGTTTGCAGCTATATTAGATAGTTACGGGATAGACTGGGAATACGAACCGACCACCTTCCCTCTCACCTTCGATGATGAAGGGAATATCACCCAAGCAATCTCACCTGATTTTTATCTCAAGCAAGAAGATACCTATATTGAGCTAACTGTTATGAATCCAAAATACATGGCTGAAAAAAGGCGTAAGGTGGAGCGCCTGCGAGAACTTTATCCTGAAATTAAAGTAATACTGATGGATAAGAAGGGACTTGAATCCTTTATACAACGCTACAAATTGAAAACCCACGTGGAGGCAGACCAATGAATAAACCCAAGGAAGTACTGCTAGAAAAGCGCGTCATAGAAGAACGTATCGAGGCCCTAGCCAAAGAAATCGACACCGATTATGCTGAAGCGAATCCTCTACTCTTAACACTTTTGAAGGGTAGCTTCTATTTCGCCGCAGATTTAAGCAAGCAAATGCAGTCCAAACATAGCATTGATTTTCTTACTGTAGCCCATGACAGTTCTGGCATGTTGGAAATACGATACCCGCCGACCAGTAGTCTTAAAGACCGGCACGTACTACTCATCGAAGATATTATCGATTCCGGACTTACCTTGCACTACATAGTAGATTACGTACAAAAGCAAGGTGCCAAATCCGTGTGGGTCTGTACCTTGCTTGATAATCCTGTTCGTCGCCTAGTTGAACTCCCTATTCGCTATCTGGGGTTTACCATACCAGATGTCTATGTGGTCGGTTATGGGCTAGATGTCAACGAGCACTACCGTAATCTTTCAGATATTCACATTTACGAGCCATAATACATGGCTTGCTCAATCTTCTCGAATACCTGATCCCAACTTCTCTGCTGAGCCAGCATCTGCATACATTCAGTATCTTTTTTTTGAAGCAGCATTCTACGAATTGCTGCTTCAAATCGCGCTTCAAAAAAAGGCAGGTCAGCAGCAATGGGTTCATCCATCCTCTCCATAGCAGGCAACTTCACCAAATCCATATGCCCAGATTCAATAATATCATCACCCAACCAATTACGAACACCAGGTATATCGCTCATAACCACTGATAGTCCTGACCCAAAAGCCTCCAAGGCAACCAAGGGCAAACCTTCAAAATAGGAAGGCAATACAAATACATCACTTTCTCGAAACGCTTCCGCTAGCTCGCATTGGGAGAGTCTTCCTAAAAAGTCCACACCTTCAGGCGCTACTTCTTGCCAATACGCCACATCTCCTGAACCGGCCAAGCTTAGCCGAATATCTAGATCCCGTCTAAGGTGTTCCATAATCCGAAATAAACTTAACAGTCCTTTGGCGCGTGCAAGCTTGCCTGCGTAAATCAATCTTTTGCCTCTTTTCTCCTGCCTAGTTTTTTTCCTAGGACAAAAGAGCTTATCGTCATAACCTATACCACTAACCACGATTTTTTCTAAGGGATATCCATATACTGAGGCAATTTCTTGTTTTTGGAATCTATTGAGCGCAAAAATTCTATCTAGTTTTCGACTAGCCGGCAACACTTTTCCACGCAAATGCTTGTTCTTTCCCATTTGACGTAAATCGCTACCATGACAAATGGCCATGACGGGTATCTCGCTGAAGACTTCCCGCACCTTGGCCGTAAGCAACCATAAATGGTGTGCTATCACTACGTCCGGCTTAAAACCTTCCTTGGCTAGCAAAAGTTGTTGCTCGAAAGACTCCTCCCACGCCAATAATTCTTCCTCATCTAAGGAACCATATGGGGTACTTGGATAGGGCATCTCATCTGACATACCAGGGACAAAAAATGGCAATTTCTCATCACCAAACGTAACCAAATACTCGTCCATCAAAGAAAGGGGCAACTGATCCCCCTTTTCCATCGCTGCAACCAGAGCCTGGTCATGGCCCCGGCTGGCAGCCCAACACATTAAGTTTTTTACATAAATGCCGCTACCTGTATAGTCTGGTTTCTGCGCAATGACATGCAGAATTTTCATCTTCTCACCTAATCTCGCAATGCTTCCAGGACTTGTTCTGCATGTCCCTTCGCCTTGACCTTGTCCCAAATTTTAATAATCTTCCCTTTTTCGTCAATCAAGAATGTCGTTCTCTCAGTACCCATATAGGTCTTGCCATATATTTTCTTCTCACTCCAGACCTCAAAATCATGCATCATATTTAGTTCTGTATCAGCAAGAAGAACAAATGGCAAGCCCAACTTATCAGAAAACTTTTTATGGGATCTAACTGAATCCTTACTGACCCCCACTACTTCTGCACCCAATTGCACTATTTCTTCATAATGGTCGCGGAAACCTTCCGCTTCTTTGGTTCATCCAGAAGTATTATCCTTAGGATAAAAATAGAGAATCAGCTTACGCCCTCTAAAGTCCCCGTCAGTCCACGTCTTTTCTTCACCGTCCATTGTGGTAAAAGATGGTATCTGCGTTCCTTCTTTTAGCATATTATCCTCCTTCAATCCAACGTATTCAGAAGCTCTACGTCTTGCTCCGCCAGCAGGCAAACCACTTGGTCGTTCTCTTTTATATTCAGCCGTTTGGCCGCACTAAAACCTACTGCACTAAGAAGTCTGTCCTGTCCAACCTGAAGTTCAATTTTAACGGATCGGCGTGTGCGATGAACATGCAACACCTTGCCCCAAAAACGATTCCCCCCACAAGCTCCAATCTGTGCGTCCTTCGTTAAAATAAGATTTTCCGGTTTTATGCTAATCGCCACTTGCATATCTTTTCGGTAATTGGCAAGGGAGAAATAGTCCGGTTTAACCACACTCAAGCGTATACCCAAGGCTTCAATAACCAATTCCTTGTAATACTCTTCATCAATAACTTCCAGAATCCTGCCACTAAGATGATTAAATTTTTCACGCACTACCCGACCGTCACGGATTTTCAATACCTTGTCTGCGAGAATTTGTGCCTCGACCGCATTGTGTGTTACGAGAAGCGCCCCGATATTCCACTCTTTCCGAAAATGTTGAAACTCTTTATATAAGCGCTCTTTCGTCTGTACATCTAAGGAAGAAAAAGGTTCATCCAATAGCAAGAAATCTGGTTTGGTCACCAAGGCTCGTGCAAAAGCAACTCTCTGCCTTTGTCCCCCGGAAATCTCTTTTGGATGGCATTTTGCTAATTTTTCAACACCAAAGGTTGCCAAAAGCAGCCTTACTTGTTTTTCATCTCGTACTTTTTGGGCTAAAAATAGATTATCCTCCACACTCATATGAGGAAACAAGGCATAGTCCTGAAATACATAACCCACTTTACGATCCTGGGTCCGCAGATTTACACTTCCCTGATTAAAAAGCTCTCGTCCCTGCAAGATGATATGTCCTGCATCTGGTTGCATCAAACCGGCAACCATTTTTAGTAATGAAGTCTTCCCAGCCCCTGATTCACCAGTAACCGCCAAGACTTCTCGTCCTACCTTGAAGGTACAATCCAAACGAAATTGATGTAATTTCTTCTCTACAGATACTTCTAACATCTTTATCTCCCCTTCCGTTTGGATGTGATGAAATAAATCAATCCCAAGCTGGAAAGTAGCATAAAGCCAAGCAGGATATTGGCCTCCTTATATCTTCCAGCTTCCACAGCAAAATATATGGCTATGGGCACTGTCTGCGTTTTCCCCGGTATGTTTCCAGCAACCATCAAGGTAGCTCCAAATTCACCTAACGCTCTGGCCAGTGCTAGTGCCAGGCCACTAATAAATCCTTGCTTGGCAAGGGGTAATTTGATGCGCCAAAAAATCTTATTTTCCTCAATTCCCAAAGTCCTAGCTGCTTGGATATACTGCTCGTCGATGGCTGTGATGCCACCTTTGAGACTTTGGTACATTAAGGGGAGTCCCACAATAAAAGCAGCAAGTACCGCCGCTCCCCAAGTGAAAATCAAGGATGCATCAAATAAAGCAAATAGAGGCTTTCCCAAAAATCCATGACGACCAAACAGTAACAACAATCCATAACCCAAGATTGTAGGTGGCAATACCATGGGCAACATTATTAATGTCTCAAGAGGCTCCTTACACCGAAAGTCTTTTTCCGTGAATATTCTGACCAAAAGCAAACTAATCCCCACAATCAGAATTAGAGCCAATGATGCTACCTTAAGTGACACCAAAATTGGTTGTAACATAGTTAGTCCTCCAAAGTAAGAAATCCGTGAAGCGTAAAAATATTCTTCGCCTTTTGACTAAACAAAAAGTTATAAAAGTCCTGGGCCTTTTTACTATCTTGTCCTTTTGCAAGCAGGGCTGCTGGATACTGAACCACACCAGATTCTTGTTCGTCATAGGTTTCCATGATATTCACCACATCACTAGTCATAGCATCCGTCCTGTAGACCATACCGAATTCCGCCTCACCACTGCTTACATACGCTAGCACCTGACGCACGTCCTTGCATATCAAAAAGTGCTCTTTTAAATCTTCTTCCAAACCTCTTGCTTGGATTACCTGCAACGCATAGCGCCCGGCTGGCACAAAATCAGGGTCACCAATAGCAAGCAATGCATCCGTATCTGTGACCTCGTTTAGAGTATAGGGCTCTGATTCAGCACTGTAGCCAATGAGCACCACTTGGTTCATTACTAGAACCCTTTGGTGTTCTTCCTCTACCAGTCCTTGATCCACCAAGAGATCCATCTGCTTGGTGGAAGCAGAAAGAAAGATATCCGGATTAGCTCCTTCCTCAATCCCCTTGCGTAAGGTTCCAGAAGAGGCAAAGTTAAGGACAAGCTCTATACCAGTCTCAGACTCATAAAGGTTAGCCACTTCGGTTAGCACATCCTGCAGACTGGCTGCCGCCATAACAAAAATTTCTTCATCGCTTTCTCTAGATTTGCTAACAAGAATTGTCACCAAAAGCAAAACTATAGCCAAAATCAAAGCGACAACTATGTTCTTCTTTTTCATATTCCATACCCCTCTATGTCCAGATTGTATGTACTATGATAGCATGCGTTATACTTGTATGCAAATAACGAAAAGGGCGGAATTCCGCCCTTTTCAAAAATCAGTATTCTGTTCTTTCTTAGCGTATCCCTATATAACAATCTATGTCCATTGACTCCACTCCATCACTAAGAAGGTCCGTCCTTATATAGTTCAAATAAAGCAGAATCCGTACATCGTCGTTCTCCTCCCTATGCACCAAAGCCTCTTGTAGGCTCTGGTATCCTTCTTCTTGCTCCAAATGATAGAGTACCTCACCATAAGACCCTATATCGAATCGGTAGCGTTCTGTCCCGTCTAGTGAGATGACTACCCACTTGCTATCTTCTATGGTTAACGTCAATAGGCCCTGGTTCGTCATCATCTCCTGCTCGTATGGTTTATCCGAGCCATCATAGTAGTGAACAGAGAAATAGGCATCATAGTCAGAAATATCCAAAGAAACCCTATCCTCAGCGAGCCGGAAGTTATAGTACTTCCCTTGGAAATCACTGGTACTGTCCGGTCTAGGAGCACCAAACAGTGCTTCCAAGTCAGAATCTTTTCCCATGCTAATCGTATCTGGCAATCGTTTCAAATCCGTCAGCTCATGGTTTTGTCTAAAATAGTACACGATTTCATAGAGCTGGTTGAGGTCTTCATCCGAAATACGATCCGATACTTGTATGCTGCCGTCAGAACCAAGCATGTTGTTGCGTGTAAGTATCTCATTAAAACGATTATTCTGGCTCCGGATAGATACTGCAAAAGCACTCACGGGGCCTAGTACAGATACTAACATCATCACAGCCAAGGCCATAATCAGCGTAATATTCCATTTAATCTTCCTCAGGTTAAAATAGAGATAGGAAAAAGTAACCCATAGACCAGCTAGTAAAATGAAGTAGCGGTTCTCGGAAAACCCATATTGCCCAATTCTCATAAATATAGCCACGAACATCATGGCCAAAAGTGGAAGAACCAATCGGGGATACCAAGTATTGAAATTCTTGATCCAACTCTTTTCTTCTTGTATTGGAGACAAAACAAATATGGCCAAGGCCCCGATGGCAGATGAAAAAATTACCAAATAGGAAACCATGCCCGATGGCCAATTTCTAGTTATAATAATTTTGAAAAAATAGAGATATAAGACAAGCGAATAAACACTTAATAACGGTAAAACAATATGAGTAAAGATGGTCTGCAATACTTTCCCCAGCTCACTTCTTCCCATATCTTCTGTCAATTTAGGTATGCCTGCCAATAAGAAGGTTGCAGCAAAAACACCAAATACCAAAACCCAAGTATAGGTATAGAAGTCTCCACTCATTTTCTCATACAACAGATTCTCAATAGCAAACAAAATGGCTGTAATGCCTAATCCTAGTACAATGGTATATGCTAATGTCTCGAAAAAGCGAGCCATTAAGCGAATCACATAGAACTCATAACCTTTGCGTTTTACTATATAGGGAATGGTTGTAAAAGCAAATAGCAATGCTCCCATAAGCATAAAATGGCGAATCATGACAGCATCTGTCTCGTAGTGCACCATAACAAAGATGTAATAGAGTACCAAAATACCTATTTGCAAGCCATACGAAATCAGACGTTTAAAAAAAGAAACATCCAATCGTTCCAGAATTGCTTGCGCAGCGATGCTAATGGTCATCCCCAAAAACAGCGTAAGTAAAAGTTTTGTTATTACCTCATAAGCAATATGGTCATATCCTATATTCGATGCAATCCGATAAATAACCAAAATAACCGCAAGGTAACTCATTGCCAATGTCAAAGGATAGCGTTTCCAAGTGTCAATGAATACATCGCCTAGCCTCTCGAAATTATCCTTGCTAAAAATATCCTTTATCTTCATAATTTGATCCCCCTAGGCGCATTGTACAATATACTCACTGCAAGCTCAAGAAATTCTCCTTGGAAATTCCAGTGGCAAATAAACCATTGGAATATTTCGTCGTCTAGATATGGCTTGCAATTCATCTAGTGCATAGTGCCGAATCAGCTCTGCATCCTGACCAGAGCAAACCAATTGTTTTGCCAAAAAAACAACGAAGGACCTCTTCCAGTTTGTATCGATTGGGCGGTAGGTTAACAGAAAAGCCAACAAGCGACCGGCATCTTCTTCCTTTTTTCCTAGGCATGACTCTTCATAGTCTACGAAGCGGATGAAACCAGTTTTCTCATCTAGTATAAAATTGCGTAAATTCATATCTCCCAAGCGGTAACCCGGAGCTAGATCATAAAGTCGCTGAAGTGTATTTTTTATTTGGCTTGCTAATTTTTCAACACCTGCCCCGCTTTTTTCTAATTCAATGTATAGATCTAATAGGTTGCTTCCGGGGATATATTCCATGAGCAGAGCGCCATCCGATTCTTCCAATACTTGCGGACTAGCGGTAGAAAACCTATGCAGATTTTCTTTTTCATTTACTAAAGATTCCTTACTCTGAAATATCTTCAACACTTTTTTCTTCTTGTCCGTATCAAGAACCAAGTACACCTGGTTTTTAATGGAAAAAAACGCCTGGCATACAATTAGTTCTCTCCCATCAAACCCTAGTTGGTCCTTGGTCATTGAACATCATCTCCATTTAGGACAACTTCAATTTTACCATTTTTCCTGTAGCCATCTAATTCACTTACTGAAGAAAGTACAGAATTTCGCACGATACGTTGCACAAAAGGTACCATTTCAATTTCTTGACCATCTACATAAAGACGAACTGCTTTCTTGTCTAAAATGCATTCACCTCTTTTGGCTTCTCCCCTATTAATAGCAGCAAGTAAGCCACGGCAGCCGCCGTGTCCACAAGCATCGCAACAATCTTCAGGGAAGTCCGGTAATTTTTCTACAATTTTTTCCTCTATGAAATCCACCAACTTCTCAAGGTCCTGTTCTACATTAAATACCGGCAGTCCCCGGTACTCAGTCATGGTGTTGCCCAAGCGTCCAGCAAGTGCAATTACCGAATCATCTAAACGTTCATCCACTTCTTGGGTACTGTGGGCACAGATTATTTTCTGCACATTTGCATCTGTCACACCCTCACAGATTAAATAATCACTGTCATACATGCGGAATATTTTTTCCATTGGAAGTTTTCCATTGTACAGCACATCTGTTTCAAAAAATCCCCGAGCTGTTACGATTTCTGCACCAGCTTTTTTGTGTCTATCCGTATTGCTTCCTTCTAAATCTATTTTGAATTCTTCAAAATGAATCTCTTTTACAGAGTCCACTCGGTAGCGACGTTTCGTCAGTTCTCGTATTATTCCTTCGACCGTTGTGGTCTTACCGGACTGGGTTACCCCAAATATGGATAAGATTTTCATATATTATTCTCCTTACAACCAATACACCACCAACAACAAAACGGTTCCTATGAGGCTTGTCGACATCCAAATATAGTCTTTTCGAGCAAAGAGTAAGCGCTTAAAACTGCTTCGTTCCAACCTAGCTCTAAAGCCTTTGGTTTCCATAGACAATGAGATAGCCTCTGCCTTTTTCACTGTACCCACAAGGACAGGTAAAAGCAGATGGCCATACGTTTCCATTCTTCGACGCCATGGTATGTGATTTAACTCTATTCCTCTTAATTGTACTGCAACCAAGGTGTCTTTCAGTTCTTGTCCTAGAATCGGCAAAAATCTGACACCAAGAGAAACCATGAAGGCCAATTCATACGGTATCTTAGCCTGAATCAATCCTTGGACCATCTCTCGTTGATCTGCTGTTGCTACAATAGTAGCAGACACTAGCACAATGGCCATACGAAGCAAAAACTCAAGCCCCCGCATAAGCCCGCCCACCGTAATGAGGGTAATGCTGTTGAATTTAAGCAAAACCTCACCCTGACCATTGAATACGCTCTGCATAATCGCAATCAAGATAAGCATCCACAGTAGTTTCCTAAGTCTATAGGCTGCTTGCCGGATGGCAGAGCCAAAATGTTTACTCAGTATTATGCTAATGATAAAAATCAGGCTGAGCAGAAAGACGTCTTTCACAATTACACCTAAGGTGCTGAGGCAAAGAACTACTACCAGCTTGGTACGGGGATCATATCGTCTCATCTTTGATTCCCTTCTGTCCTAGTCTCAGGCAACGGTCCGCATAGGTTGTTACAAATTTCTGGTCATGACCAATCATGAGAACACCTACACCCCGGGCTTTAAGACGTATAAGCAACTCGCCTAAATTTTTCTTTCGTTCCGGGTCTAATGCCGTAGTCGGTTCATCTAGAACCAAGTATTTTGCACCATTGAGCAAAATGCCGGCCAATGCCACCCTCTGTTTTTCACCTTGGCTAAGTAGATATGGCGCCCGATTGTGCAGATGCGCAACATCTAGCTCTTCTAAAATAGGCTGTACTTGTTTTTCTATATCATCCTCAGAAATTCCTCTTATGCGCAAAGGAAAGGCTAAATCATCGTAGACACTAGTTCCGAATAGCTGTCTTGAAGGATCCTGAAATAAATATCCTACCCGTTTAGCAATACTTGCCAATGAGTATCTAGCTATGTCTTTATCTTCTAGCAGAATACGACCCGCATCTGGTTGCAGGATTCCCAGCAATAACTTTCCAAGCGTGGTCTTTCCTGAACCATTGTCTCCCATTAGAACTGTAAACTGATTGCGCGCAAGTTGAAAACTAATATTTTCAAGTAACGGACCACTCGTAAAATTCTCGTATCTGCCTGTTTTTTTAGGATAGGAGAAGGCAATATTTTCAACCCGATATACGGTTTCATTTTCTACGATTTGCATATCCTGGTACTCCTTCACTACAAACTATCCCACTTTTGGTAACACGAAGAATTTGGTCAACCATACTTTTATCCTCTAAATCATGGTCAACTAGAAGCAAAGTATTTCCTTCCTCTCGCAATTTTGCTATCAGTTCTCTTATTCGCTTTGTAGAAGATCCATCTAACTGAGACATAACCTCATCAAGAATTAAGACCTCTGGTGCCAAGGTATGTACAGACGCGATGGCCACTAGTTGTTTTTGTCCACCTGAAAGCTCGTTGGTCTTCTTGTAGCGTAGTCCTTCAATGCCCACCTCTTTAAGTGTATTGCTGATACGTTCTTCAATCTTTTCCGGTGACATGCAAAAATTTTCTGGACCAAAGGCCAACTCATCTTCTACATATGGCAGAAACAATTGCGTTTCAGGATTTTGAAAGACGATGCCAACCTTCCCAGCAATGAGTTCTGGTTTATCTGGCAAGGGTTCTCCATCTAGGAGAATTCTCCCCTCAAGTTTTCCACCAAAGTTACGAGGAATAATACCACAAGCAAGATGGCAAATAGTGCTTTTCCCGCTACCACTAGGACCTTCCAACAAGGTACATGTTCCCTTTTCAAGTGAAAAATTCACATCTGACAAAAGCAGTTCCTGACCCAAATAGCCAAAACTGACATGTTCAAAACAAAGCGCTGACATCTAGCGCACTTCCACTTCCACAGCAAACTTACAACGTCTGTTGCTGAATTGATCTGAAGCCACGATGGTTTGGTATGGACCTCTTCCACCGTTTTCCCCCGTTTCCAGTAGTTCTCCCTCACGGGCATAAACTAGATATACATTTTTTTCCTGAAGAACTTCTTCTGCGGAATAGGCGACTGAATATCCGTCTATTGCCGTCAAAATCACGGTGTCATATTGAGCTACATCGATGCCGGCAGCGGACAATACTTTTCTTAATTCTACTCCCTCATATTCATAGTTAATTGGATCTTTACCATTGGTTTTTAGTACCGCAGAAAAGGTATCTGGCCCCATTTCTTTCAAATCGGACAAGTGATAGGTAACACTGTCATCTTGGAGCTTCACGACAAAAGCAGCGTCTTCTTCAATTTTCTTTTTTTCTGCAACCCGATCACCATTTAGCCAAGCTAGAACACCCACCGCTAGTACTAAAATCACAATTATGCCGATTAGCCATTTTTTCATATCATTTTCCTCCATCCATCACCAAATATGGTACTACCATGTCACTCCACCTAACCTGACCGTGGGTTCCACCATCTTCGGTTTCATGCATACCGTGATCTGCCACCACAATAACCTTACCCTCAAAATTGTTCGCAAGCTCTTCTACAAATTTATCATGTAAAGCAATTTGTTCCAAGGTCTCTTCCCCGAAGGGACCATAACTGTGACCTGCATCATCAATTTCATGGAAATGTACCAGTAGGTAATCATAGCTACTGTTGACAGCCTCGTGTGCAGATTCAAATATTTCATCATCTAAAAAACCGTTATCATTTAAATCCACATGCAGTTTTTCTTCAGCACCTGCATCCAAAATACGAACATCGCCTTCTAGCAGAAGGGCTTTCTTTCCTTCGTCTGCTAGCACCCTAAAGATACTGTGCTCAAGCAATCTGTCACTCCTGTCATGAATGCCATTCATATCGGGGCCTTGCCCACTAATCATGGCCGCAAAACCCACATTGGTAACCGGTTTGTAGAAGCTAAGCGCTTCTTTCGCTACCGGTTTTTCAGACAGGTAAGGGATTAAACCTTGTTCTTTGGCATAGGCATACTGTTCATAAGAAAAACCATCTAAAAATAGTAACATTACCGGTTCTCCATGTCTGATATAGTATAATGCCTCATCATATGCATCTGCTACAGAAGCAGCAGGCGCATCAACTAGAATACCTGCAATGTCTTCAACGACATACTCGCCATCTAGATAGTCAATTCGGTTGCCTACGAGACTTAGTTCCCCTGTACCCTGGTGTAAGTGCACAGAACCATCGCGTCCACTAATATGGAGCCTTGATTCCGTGTTTAAGATACTATCCATAGGGAGTGTCCAAAGACTAGTGTAAATATCCACCCCATAAGTACCCGACTCGCGGTCTATATTGGATGAGCCTTCCCAATTCAGGTGCCTTTTCAAACCTTGCAATACTAGATTACCCGGTGTAGTCCTTAAGAGTTCCCCACTTCTTGTATCTACTCCAATGGATAAAAGACTAGTATCAGACGTGGCAACCACCACAATCTGGCTTAGATGCTTTATTTGTGCACTAACGGGATGCACGTCGTCACGAATCTCCCATCCATTTGCTGTGCTGAACTGAAGCCAAGTCTCTTCGAGTCTTTCATCTATCTGGGCGACAAGTCCGTCAGCGCCAATAAGCAAAACACTATAGTCATCCTCCCAAGGTTCACACACCTCTAAAAGGGACGCCAAGGAAACTTGGTCTTGGTATTCTGGATCAATTTCATCCAAATTACTAAAAGTGATGGTCTGGTTCACATCACCCATTATTTCCACGCGCGGTCTATACTCATCCTCCCCAACCTTATAAAATAAACTCACAACTAGCAATGCTGCCAATACAAAACTTGCCATTGGCCAAACATACTTTTTAAAATTCAATTTATTTTCACCTCGCTAACCTTGGTCCTGTTTTAGCAAATGCAGTGCTGCAAATCGTTTGGCTACTTGGTAAGCAATCAATCCGCCTAAGCCACCTGAAAGAAGAGCCACACTAAGGCTTAGCAATAGAGGAACGAGCGGAAGTTGGAAAAACACCCAGTTCACACTGAGAGTCCCAATCAAGTTGGCTAGCCCACCAGCTAAAAAATAGTGCAATGGCGTATACTTCTTATCACGCGAAAATAGAAAAACCAAATCCACTCCAATACCTGGCAAAGTATATGTCAGGACACTAACAATACCATGCGTTCCATATACGCCCAACACAACCACCAAAAGTGCCTGTGTTAAGGCAATGAAACTGCCGGCACCCCTGCGCCTGATGATGCCTGCTCCTAATACAATCCAGAGCATGTAAAATCCACCAGCTACTGCTCCACCGGGTATAAAAAGAGGTCCGGTAATAATATGTACTAGAGGCACAACAATCGGTTTAGTAGCTACCCCTAAAGCAGCCACCAAACCGATTAGTACTAGTTCCATTATAGAAAAATCTCTTAAATGTTTACTAAGAAAACCCATTTTATCCTCTTACTTGGTTGTTATCTTCACCAAATTCTTAATCCACCAGTTAGAGCCCTTGCCATCCATAACCAATTCGATATAACCATCTTCCGCACTTACTGCTTCTCCGTCTACCATAGTGCCCAAAATGGTTCCTTCGCTTTCAACCAATGTCATATCATCAATATCCTTGGCGTAACCATCGCTGGCTTCACAAGTCACTACTGCATATCCTTCCGCACCCACATAGTCTAATACTGCTTTCAAGGGAACACCCTTCCAAGTCTGCGTTGTTTCAGTACCATCCTTATTTTTTTTGGTTGCAGAAATCTCCACCTCATCAATGGCATCGTAGTCTGCTTGGGTAAACATAGTTCCATTGATATCAATGGTCCATTCCGCAGCAGGTTCTTCTGCGGCAGGTTCTTCTACAGCGGGTTCTTCTGCAACTGGTTCCTCTACGGCTGGTTCTTCTGCAGCAGGTTCGGTTGCACAACCAGCCAACATGCCGATAGCTAAAAAGACAATCAATAATAATGCTCCAAATTTTTTCATGTTAATTCTCCTCTTTCCCTAATCTATCCCAACATTGCCTATTCGGCTTCAATGCTTAGAATCTCCTTAACTTTTGTTGCTTTATCCAAATCTGGGAATACCGAACGGTACGTTCCATCTTTGAAATAAATTATACCGGAATTAAAATAATCTGCTTCTACAGAGACCGAATAGCCATCGCGAGCCGTTAGAAGATAGCTAGAGGCTTCCTTCAAACCAGTAAGCCCGGCAATTTCTTGAAGTGAAATGCCCTCAAACTTATCTATTGTTCCTATCTCTTGGGATGCAAAACCACTTTCTAAACTATAAAAGCTGATTCCTGGTTGACTAAAACTTAATACCTGCTTAATATGCATACCCTTCGGCAGGTCAGGCGACAAGAATAGTGGAGTATCCTCGCCTGTAATCTTCAAATAGCCCAACTCGACATTGTCTCTTGTTTCCTCTTTTTCTAAACCGTCCGCTGACACAAAATATATATCGTCCGAACCTTCAACACCATAAGTAGCCAGAAGCTCAGTCATGGATACAGCCATATCTTCGCTATCATAGTAGGTGTAGGGCTCTTGGGTTAAGTCAGCAACTGCCGTGTCTAAAAATACAATTTTAGTGGTTTCAACAACCTGCTTTGTTTGCATCAGATCCAAGGTAGCCATATTGCGTACCCAATACATGGAACGCTCTTCCGGCACAATCAGGCGAATCGGTTTGCTATCTTCCGGAAGTGCTTCTCCATCCATTTCATAAGCTAGCACAATGTCTCGAATTTCGACAATTTCCTGCGGTACTTCAATGGCGTATCCATCACCAGCCACCGCCCGCATACTACTATAATCTTCCGCTGAGATTCCTTCACCTGCGAGTACATCTGCTAAACGAACGCCCTTGACATGATATTCATTCGTTTCGCCTGCTGAATCGACGCTGGTAACATCCATTTCCACAGCATCATATTGCTCGATAATATCGGCCACAGAGATTACACGCTCATCTCCAATTCCTGTTACCGTAAAAGAACCCATACTCTCTTCTTCATTGGCTGTAGGTTGTGAACAACCAGCCACCAATAAAACAATCGCTAGTAAGCATAGCACACTAACCCAGCTTTTTTTCATTTTAAACATTTCTTAGTTTCCTCCCTTATAATCTTGCATATATTGCAACGTTGCCTGAACTGCTTCAAGGACAGCTTGGCTAGATACTGTCGCTCCCGTAACGCCTACCACTTCATTTTCTGCATCTTTGGCCATCTTTACTAAGCGAAGTTTCTGTCCTGGATTCATACCCTTAAAACGTTCAAGAAACCACTGTTCTCTAATATAGCCCCCATAATCCTCCGTTTCACTTTCCTCAAGAATCCTAACCTGTTCAACCACCTTATCAGCATATCTTACCAAAACCACAACATCACCATGATAGCCAAGTGCTTTACTCACTATGAACATCCCACTTTTTTGTTCATCAACATAGGCAGCTAAGATAGGTTCATCCACAGGCAATTCCTGATACAAATCAAGTTCAACCTGCTCATACAGTGCCTGCTTCCATGCCTCCGTTTCGGAGTCAGAACAAGCACTGCAAAAAGCTAGAATGGTTATGAGTAGTAAGCACACTAATTTCCTTGTTTTCATATTTGAATTTCCCATAAAAAAAGCTCCGGGTTACCCCGGAGCGAAAGTTCGATAACAGACGAATGAGCTCTGCAGTATATCTCCTTTCCACAATAGGGGACCATCTCATTTCTAAAATGACCTAGCGATCTCATTCCTTAGCAAGCCGTAGGAATAAAGATTTCAGAGAATCGTTCTAGCCTTAGTTTGCTACATTTTTTTTCTACAGTCAATAGTTTGTATGCATATCTTAGCGTAAAGGAGTATGGTCAATCATAATATGCTTTACTTCTGTAAATTCAAGTATACCCTCTCGTCCACCAGATCTTCCAATTCCGCTTTCCTTATAGCCTCCAGTTTCAGCTTCGGGGATTAAGCGGTTGTATGTATTAATCCAAGTTGAGCCAGCTTTCATCCTTCTTGCTACACGCATAGCCCTATCAATATCCTTACTCCACACCCCTGATGCTAGTCCGAATGCAGTACTGTTGGCTATCGCCACTGCTTCTTCCTCGGTTTTAAATGTCTGTACTACTAGCACAGGACCAAATATTTCTTCTTGGGCTACCCTGCTATCAATTGGCAGATCCGTTACAATGGTCGGTTCAATAAAATACCCTTGATCTAAACCATCTCTAGTAATTTGTTTTCCTCCGGTAACGATTCTTCCCTCTTTTCGAGCAATCTCGATATATCTCATGATGGAATCAAACTGATCTTTCGTACTGATGGCACCCATTTGAGTTCCTTCTTCCAATCCATTGCCCACCTTAAGAGCTTGAGCGCGCTTGGTAAGTTCATCAAGTACCTTATCCTTAATGGATTCCTCAACCACCAAACGAGAAGCTGATGTACATAGCTGACCCGCATGGGTAAAGATGCTACGAATGGCAAACGTCATCGCTTTGTCAAAGTCAGCATCCGCAAAAACTACAGAAGCAGATTTTCCACCCAATTCCAAGGACAGCTTCTTCATAGTATTGGAAGCTTCCCTCATAATTGTTTTTCCAGTGCTTGAGCTTCCAGTGAAATTAATCATCTCAATGCCCTTTGTCCGTACCAATTCCATCCCAATTACCCTGCCGCTTCCAGTCAAAGCATTGACTACACCTGCCGGTATCTCATCAATACCCTCTAGAAGTGATATTACTTCCATGGTGATACCAGAAGTTTGATTGGCTGGCTTGACTACTGCAGTATTACCTGCCGCTAAAGCTGGTGCCAAATCTCGCATTAGTAGGGTGATCGGATAATTCCAAGGAACTATTATTCCTACCGCACCCAGCGGTTCGCGTACCAACATAGAGTAGGAATCTTTATCGATTGAAGTAACACCTCCATACAAGCTACGCGCCATTGCTCCATAGTATTCTAAATAACCTATGGAACCCATCAGTTCGCCCCTTGCCTCTTGAAGTGGCTTCCCAGTTTCCATACTCAATTTTCTCATCAAATCATCCATGTTATTGCGGATGGCATCAGCCCAAGCAAACAGTGCTCTTGTACGACGTCTAGGATTCCATGCCCAATCAGCGTTATTGAACGCTTCATTGGCCACGCGAACGGCCTCGTGTACATCGTCAACAGTGGATTTCTGTACCTTTGCTACCAATGACCCATTCGCCGGATTCTTCGTTTCCATCGTTTCTCCACTACTGGAAGCACAGAATTTTCCGTTCACATAGTTATCAAAACAACCAATACTATAACTCATTTTTCTCCTCCTTCTCGGAACCGGTTCCAGTCCCGCCTAAAAAACAGGGCAGGTTTGCCCTTTAATACTCCCATCTCAAAGTTTGCATAAAAAAACTCCGGAATCCCCGGAGAAAGGCTCGACAACAGACGGACTACGTCCGCTATTGATCTCCTTTCCACAATGGGGGACCGCTTCATTTCTAAAACGACCTAGCGACCAATTTTCCTTAGTTACCCGTAGGACAATCAGTTTCAGAGAATATATTTCTTATCAGTATATATTGCACCATAAAGACTTTGAGGTCAAGTACAATCTAAATTCGATGTTTTAAAAACTTCAATTTTTTCAACCAACCTTTTGTTTCTGGCTTATCAGTATATTCATAAGAATAATAATTATAGGAATAGGCACCATTTCTTCTGGAGTCAGCCTTAGTCATCACCGCTCCGAGCAGATTGGCATTGACTTTGCTAAGACTTTTCACACTAGCCTTGACTGCATCCACGGGTGTTTCCGATTGGGCAACACACAAGATGGTTCCATCTACATGCCCCGCAATAATGCTTGCATCCGTCACACTCAGTATTGGTGGTGAATCAATTAATATATAATCGTAGCTTTGCTTCAATTCCTCCAACAAATGCCACATCTTCTTGGAGGACAATAGTTCAGAAGCCATTGGTGGAACAGGACCTGCGCTAATTATATTCAAATTCTTAACACCGGTTTCCTGCTGAATTACATCTGAAAGTGGAATATCCTTCACAAGATAATTCGTAAGTCCCGGATATTTTTTCACTTGAAACATCTTATACAAGCCTGGTTTCCTTAAATCTGCATCAATCACCAACACTCTTGAGCCAGCATGCGCCATAGTTATTGCCATATTGGCTAGAGTTGTGCTCTTCCCTTCTTTTTCTAAGGAGGAGGTGAATAAGATCGTCTTTTTTTCCGCATCTATACTTGTATATTCCAGATTGGTACGAACCATACGGTATGCTTCTGAAACTGGAGACTTAGGTTCTCTTTGCGAAATTAAAGATTTGCTGATCATGACGCCCTCCTTTCCCCTTCAAATTTTGGTATAACACCAAGCACGGTAATTCCCAATTCTCTTTCAATGTCATCTTCTCGCTTAAAAGTATTATCCAGCATATGAAGAAGCATAATCAAAAACATTCCCAACATTGCCCCTAAAACAGCTGATATCGCTACATTCATCATCAAGTTAGGACTAATTGGGCTAACCGGAACAACGGCTTTATCTACGACCATTACATTTTCTACACCTACAATTTGCTCAGCATTTGCCACAAGCGAATCTGTGAGCTCGTTCGCAATATTTGCTGCTCTTTGCGGATTCGTATCTTGGAATACAATGTGCACAAAGCGAGAATCTTTGATGCCTGATACATTTAAACGAGCAACAAAATTTTCTACCGAAAAAGGCAGGTTTAAGCTTTCAATAACTTCTTCTGTGACCAATCTCGTTTTAATCAATTCCTGGTAATCCACTACCAGCTGATCATCCACCTGCAAATCACTGAAGCTGATGCCTGCTACAGAATTCTTCTCTGTTCCTACAAATAATGTCGAACTAGCCTCATAAACAGGTTCAACCATTTCTCTGGTAACATACGAGGTCACTAACATTGCAGTTACCACAAACAGTGCAATGATCCACCACTTTTTTAGTAGTATGCTAACGATTTCCCGTATATCTATCTCTTCATATTCTTCCCTTGCACTATTTCCTTTCCTACCTTCTCCACCATATTCCTTCTTGTGCTTTTTCCGGAACCCCTACATACTTATCCCGGATAACCCGAAGTGGATTCTCTATAAATAAACAATTGGCTAATTTCCAGCCATACTTCCTGCCCACCTTTTCATACGCCTCTTTCAGACGAAACCTTCTTTTTACATCATCGTGAGCATCACTCGCTACAATATGTACCATTCCCTCTTGAATCAGGTGTTTCACGCGCCTGCGCATACGCCAGTCACTGCTCAATACTGAAGTGGCATTAATTTGCATCAGGACACCATGGTTTAATAACTCCTTAAACAATATCGGTCTTCTATAAAGCCAGTCATAACGCTCAACATGAGCAAATACTGGCTGGTAGCCCTCGAGTTGTAAGTCATATATCAAACCTTCAAGGGCACTTGTTGATATATGCGCTGGTAATTCAAGTAGCACGTAGCTAGTACCGTTCAACGTCATGCATTCTTTGTTTTTCAAACGAGTTACATTTTTTTCATCAATGAATACCTCGTTGCCCAAAGAAACATTTAAATCCAGTCCCTGCTCTTGTATCAACTGTTTCGAGCGCTCATATGCCGACATCACGGTATCGAGACAATAGTCTCTATCTCCTTCAATATAGTGTGGCGTTAAAACCATATGAGTTATATCTTGTTCTACAGCTTGTTTGAACATTTCCAGGGTCATTTTCCATTGTTTTGATCCATCATCTACGCCAGGCAACGCGTGGCTATGAATATCTACAAACATCAGTCAATCAACTCCGAATACTTATCTATAAGACTCAACAAAGTTTGAATATCTTGTTCAGAAAGTTCAGCATACAAAAAATTCTCAGCGGCTATTTTTTCATCTTCGGTAAAACCACCATCAGACATTTCATACAAGTAGTTCGCATCAATTTTATCTAAAATGGCCAAACCTATTTCTAGATCCTCCTGCTCAATCTCATCTTGATGCTCTTCTACCTTTTTCAGCACCCATTCCTCATCAATACCGCTAACGCCATCTAATAGTTGTCCCACTTCTCCTGCCCATGAAGGCTCTTGCTCCACAATTGTTTCCAGTGGTTGATCTTCTATTGGCATCATATTTGGATTTATACTTACCTCCGGTGCCTCCATTTTCTTGTTTGGTGCATCTATTTCAGCTTCAACCGTTGGCGGTTTTTTTAATGGTTCCTCAACTTGTTGTATATTTATTCCCTCGTTGTCTACATCTGTATTCATTGCAGGATCAGACAACCACCTTGGTATATTTATACTGATAATGGCCAGTAAAAATATGCTAGTCATTATCGCTGCAACACGTTTTATACGTTTCATATATCTACTCTAGGTACAGAAGGTTATACAACATGGTTGCAGCTTCTGCCCTATTTAGATTCTCTTTTGGTGCAAATCTTCCGTCATCACGTCCACTGAACAATCCATGTGCATAACTGTTGCAAACTGCCTTGCTAGCCCAACTAGAAATCACGGTTTGATCACTAAACTGATCTAGCATAGCAAGATCAGTATTTGCGGTAAAGCCCTGCATATCTAAGATATTACTCAACATTGCAGCTGCTTCTTGTCGACTTATCTTTCCGCTAGGATCAAATTCATTTATTGATTTTCCGGCAACTATTTTATTGTCATAGCAAGCTGCGATATAGGGAGCATACCAGGCCTCTTGAGAAACATCATCGAATTCCAAACCATTCACATCACCGTTCAAAGCATACATTTGTGCAAGTATGGCAACAAACTCCGCTCTGGTAATCTCACCATTCGGTTGGAAGGTTCCATCTTCGTAACCGCTGATATATCCCTTTGCACCCATATTGGCAATATAATCATGTCCCCAATGAGCATCCAACACATCCGGAAACTCTTTCGTCGCTGTTTGAGCAAAGAATTTGCTAAAATGGTTGGTTAGGAAACTAACCGTACCAGTAGACTCATTATAAATACCGCCTACAGGCACTGGCCTTCCTGTCTCATCTATCCAAAATACTGTTATATCCTCCAGCTCTTCGCCTTCACTTAGGTTATATGGAATTTTCACCTTGACAGGTGCTTTAAACTGATTCAAGGGCATACCATTAGCATAAAGAGACATATCAACAATGAGGGCAGACTCTGGAACTCCAAACTCCGAAAATTCAGATGCCTCCAGCACTTCCATGCTGAAATTCAATTCAGGATTTCTTTCCCCACCTAGCTCTAGGTCAGCCAAAACATCTTCCGTATTAAAAACAAGCATACCCAAATCTGTCTTTAGTGCTAACTTCACACCTTCTTTTTCCGCTTTCTGCAAGTCTTCCAGAGGCAAACTTATATCAATCTTTTTAAGTTCATCACCTTCATCCAGCTCACAAACAGTTTCCAGGACCAGAACCGGTTGTATCGTACGTCCATCGATTATTTCTTCAATCTCTGATGCAATGTTCAAAGCCTTCTCCAAAGCTTCTTCAACTTTGTCACCATCCACTAGAACTTCAGCAATCGCAACACCATCTACTAAATCTACTTCTGCAATCACCTGTACTGCTGCCTCATATTCCAGTCTATCAAGAGGAGGAAGTTCATCTCCCGCGTCCACCACTGGTTCTTCCGAGACTTCAGTAGCTCCGCCGCTACTGCCACCACTACCACTAGACTCAATAGTGACTAAGCCGTTATTTTCCAAATAGGAAAAAACTAAAGTTCGATTTGCAGCATCATCCTCCAAAGCATTGTAGTAATCTACAAATTCTCCTATGGCTTCACTAATTGCATTCGTACCCAAGACATCATCGCTTAACGTATCATTATAGACAGCTATTAGCTTATCAAGTTCTACCTCGTTTAACACTAAATTAGCATCTGCTTCTGAAACAGGATCAAATATATCCGTTTCGAAGACTCCACTAATTAAAGTTGTATTGAGTATTTTTTTCATACTTTGGACTGCCTTTTTCATATCTTCTGTAGATGTATAGGCAGTTGAAAGTTGGGTTTCAAGTGCATCCTCCACATTAAGCGTTTGAACGAATACTTGCATATTCAAACTCTCTTTATTAGGAAATAATGCGAGAAGATCCTCATCTCCAAAGTCTCCGACATCTACAGCCTCTGCATAAGCAGCCAAGGCATTCACTACTGATTGCGTATCGGTGTTATAGAACCCCTCTTGCATAATTCTTTGTTGCGCTTCAGGACTCAGGTGATTAAAGGCCTCTGCGTATAATAATGCAAGATCCTGTGGATTTTCCAAATCACGAACCAAGACAATTAATTCTACAAATTCTGCATACTGCCCATCGCTAAATTCAGACACAGCTTCTGCAAACGCATCACTATAAGGTGTAGGCTCAAAAGCCATCACTGGCGTGATGAAAATGCTGCTAAACAAACAAATTGCGCTTAGAATACTTACAATTCTTTTCATTTTTTCTCCCTTTCAGCATTATTCCTTACTCGATGATTTCCATACACCCGTTTTTTTTGCGGGCACCCTACTTGACTCCAAATTCAAAAAAAAAATGTCAAGCACAAAGTGAGCTCTGAACTTACTTCACATCTCAAGCATCAAAATGATACTTACCCCTTGTACTTAACCCTTATATTCTTAATAAAAATATGTAAACTCCTTACATATATTACCTCAATTCCGTTCAATATTCAAGATGTATCCCGAATCAATTGCCTATAATTCCAGTAAGTCAGTACTCATTTTTTATGCTTGCAACTAACAAAATAGTAATCCCACACTATATTGCATGTTTATGCTAAAATTCTAGCAGGAGGCAATTATGATTAAACCAAACAAAACCATTTTTCCGCTACTCGAAACACCCATTCAAGACCTACCGACGCTCTCAAGCAAGACCGGTGTTAAGCTCAGCATAAAACGTGATGACCTAAACGGCATCGGTTTGGGTGGAAATAAAATTCGCAAACTAGCTTATCTCATCCAAGACGCCAAAGACAAAGGTGCAACCAGATTGCTCACAACTGGTGGTGTACAAACCAACCACGGGCGATTGACCGCAGCAATTGCAGCAATGTTTGAGATGAAATGCACCCTAGTCCTTGTTGGTGAAGAGCCAAGCCAGTATTCTGGCAACTTGATTCTTGATCAGATTTTTGGCGCCGATTTAATTTTTACAACACCCGAAAACCTTGAGCTGACCATCGACAAGGCCTGCGAGCAATCGGAAAGAGCAGGTGAATCAGTCTATACAATTCCCTTGGGTGGCAGTTCCCCTTTGGGCCTTCTTGGCTACGTCGAAGCTGCCAAAGAAATCCATCAGCAACTTGAACGTCAACATAAATCCGTCGATTATATCGTGACAGCCTATGGGAGTGGTGGTACTTATGGCGGACTTCTCCTTGGTGCGAAACGATTGGGTGATCCATTTGAAATCCTAGGAATGAATGTACTTTCAAACCCAGCTGATAGACAAATCGTCCACGACTCATTACTCTCCTTACTTGCAGATACGGCAGAAGAGTTTTCTCTAGAGCAAAAAATCAAAGAATCCGACTTGAGAATCACCATGGAAAGTGTTGGGCCTGGTTACAACCACCCAGATACAACAACCGTCGAAACAGTACTTACAGTAGCAAGAGCTGAAGGGATCATGCTTGATTATTGTTACACTGGAAAGGCCTTTGATTGTATGCTAAAACAAATCGAAAGTGGCATCATTGCGCAGGGATCCCGCGTACTCTTTTTGCATACCGGTGGCAATCCAGCCTTATTCTCTAATAGCAGTATGCTAGCACTTGAAGAATACCTATCGAATAAGTAATTTTCCAAGACCACTTCATCGATTTCTTTTACTACATAAGACATTCTTGAAACCATTCGCTTAATTTTGTTCTAAATGACAGCTCCCGTTTGAAGTTGGCGTCTCAAATACCAATTAGAATCACTTCATGCGGGAGGGTTATCAGTGGTATGAAGATTCCACACGCTTAAACTTGTAACATCTGGGAAATTATATAGAGCAACCAAATATGCATTGGGTAGAAAAAATAGAAGGCGTACTTTAGTCCCCTTCCTCGTTCACCATTGTATATTCTGAAAAAAACTATGGAAAAAACCATCATCCATTGATAATTATATAAAAACAAGGAAGCATAGGAAAAATCCAAATTAGTCATAGCCAGTGCTATCAGCCCGTAGGCTATGTCCCTTTGTTTTGTTCGCTCCCTTAAATAATGAAAAACCAAGAGGAATGCCAGGGTAAAATAATTGCCTTCCGTAAAAAATAGTAATACCAGTGAAAGCAGGAGGACAGTGGTTAACACTATCCTTTTTCTCCCGTCAGTCACGGTGTGCATTCTTTCCATGCACTCAAGGAAAGTAAGGCATAAGGCCATATTCATAAAAATATTATTGGGAATCCCTAGTTCGCTGGGCATTATATAGGTAATTAATATATTCCCAGCCAGCATGATTAGACCAAATAAATAGAGCCTCTCAATCAATTTGATACGATTGCGCGTATAATGATAACTCTCTGCCAACAAAAAATAGAAAACTGGTGCAACCAGTCGTCCTAGATACGTAAACCAAATTGGTGTTCCCGGGATAAATTCATATATGTGGTCCAATACCATTAAAAATACCATTAGAAGTTTAAGCTCAGTTGCGTTCCATCTCATCTTTTTCTCATCTTCCTCTCCACTTGTTCTCCGCAAACCAAAAAGGAAATCAGCCTGGCAGTTCTTTACCTATATTATTACATTTTATATCGAATACTCCTCTAACATCTATCCTTATATAAGATCATCCATCACTTGTCACCTTCATTTATAAAAAAATAAAAACCACCCTCGAAACTTGCTAGCTTCGAGGGTGGTTTTTATCATTATTCTTTTATTCTTTTTTTAGCAAAAATTCCGGTCATAGCCAAAGCTAATAACATCACATACACAGAGCGAAGATTCTTTGCTCCTGTATATGGCAAGGCTAACGGTTCAACTTCAACATTTACTGTATAGTAAATGACCTCACCATCTGGCGTTACCGAACGAATACGAAATGAATCACTACCCGTGAAACCGTCATTTGGGTAATAGGTCCAGTCACCATCCGGTCCCAGTTCCACAGTACCGTTATCCGGTTCATCCACCACTTCGTTATCGCTACCATCCGGTGTATCCACATCTCCACCAACCGGTTCACCTTCATCCGTTTCTACCGTCTCTTCTTCATCCGGTGTCGTTTCGGGGTCTGGATCTGGATCTGTTACCGGATCATCCTCATCCTCTATTTCTGGATCTGGATCTGGGTCTGTTGAAGAACCGCCTCCATTACGCTCGCGTTCATTAAAGAACTCGACTTCATAATCTATTTGCGAGCCATCAACTACAATCTCAACTGGTGTTTGGTCAAGCGCATAACCACTTGGAGCTTTGGTTTCTTTGATGATATATGTGCCATATTCCAAACCTTCAAGCAAGGCTTTTCCACTTGCATCCGTAATCACCGTTTCCTCGAATGAATTATCATTCTCCTTCGTTACTAGGAAACGAGCTCCTTCTAAATAAAATGGTGATCCGTCGCTATTATCAATATTTCTTCTTTTCACTATGGTCAATGTGCGAGCAGGTTCATTGACAACAGTCCAATCAAAATTAAGATTTTCACTACTAATCGTAGTCTCAGTCTGCGCTTCTTCACCAAGCCCTATAAGGTATCCCTCAGGCGCTTTACTTTCTTGTACTCTGTAAGTGAAGTTACGTAGGTTGCCCATCGTTGCCTTCCCATCATCGTCTGTAGTAATCGTACCTAGATATACCTCTGAATCATCTTCTTTAATCCGGTATACTTCAAACTCCGCACCACTTAAAGGAATTCCGTCTGGATCCGTTTTTAGGATGCTTATGCTTCCAACTTCACCAGAACCCCAACCAGTACCGCTCAAAAAAGTATGTGGGATATTTGTCGTGGTACTTTTCACGCCCTCTTCCACTCTATTTCCATCAAACACTACCTTATTTTCGAAAGATTCAGAAATTAAATCATCCGGCTCAATCGATGTTCGATAACCAATCGTATACATATCGCTTATCATGACAGAATCTTTCGTAATCAATCTAAATTGAGTAGGATCGCTGAATAATTCCTTGTCCAACCATTCCACATCAAAATAGTTATCAAAGGCAACCAAGCTTCCTGAAGAATCCTTCATCCAGAAGTAATATTCCTCATCCCATTCAAGTCCTGGACTCATGGTATCCAGCAAGGTTAAGCTGGTAATATCTGAGCGACTTTCATTCAAGACAATCTCCCAGTTCACATAGTCACCGTCAATTTCACCTGACTTGCTCACAAAGGTATCACCTTTTCCAAATGTAACGCTAGCTTTAAAAGACTCTTCTAGGCTAGTCGTTGCTTCATTTTCGTATAAGGTAGAGGAAATACCTACCAAATCTGTTGAATATTGAATCTGATAAGGTGTTGCTAGCAGACCATTGAATACAACTTCAAAACTGTTGTTTTCCAAATCCTCAACTACAGAAATTCCTGCATCCGCTAGTTCACTTTCAGTAAGTGCTTCCCCTGTGTCAATACTATTACCTTGGTCTACTGTATAGGGAAGAACCTTAACGCTTCCTGAAACTAGAGCTTCACCATCCCCTTCCGGAGATTGATATACAGTATCTCTTACTGCATAGTCATATAGATTCTTTGACAAATGATTGATATAAATTGTCCAATTAATCTTTTGGTCCTCAACTACAAGGTTTCCCGTTTTTCTTCCATTGTTCTGGGCATAATCTTGGTCAATCTCTGGATATACCGTAACCGGTCCTGAAGTGCCACCGTCCTTCCAAGAGTAACTAATCGTATTCCCATAGGTATAATTTGATGAATCATCGATAACATCAGGATCCATAGTGCTAACATAATCAATGGTATAAACCGCATTATTCACTTGGTAGCCATCAGTAAAAGCAATGGTGAATCCCTTTATTTTTCCACCTATTAATTCTTCTGTAACAGTATAGTCCGTTCCCTTTACAGGAGCAGTACCTTGGTCAACGTTGACTGTTATGGCATTGAACTGAGCAGGCAACAACATAAGTTCAGGTGATAACATATCTACGATTTGCAGCTCATCAATTCCTTCACGTAGAGGGTCTACTTGAATACTCCAACTAATTTCATTGCTCTCGTAGTCTACTAGTGTTGCTTCCTTATTAAAAGTATTGCGTATCTTTGGAGTCACAGTAGCAAGATAGCTTTTCCCATCACCGAAGCCAATCGTACCTGTATTGCTCAAGGTCAAATTCACATCTTCATCATAGGAATTTTCATCAATTTTAGTTGTATATATGATGCGGTAAGCCTGTGTGATAGGATCATTGAAATCTATCGTAATATCATTTCCTGAAATTGTGATATCATAATCGGCATCATCCAATGCATTTCCAGAACTTATGTCACCATTTCCATCAATCGTCAGTGGTTTAATTGTTATATCTGACTCTACTGGCATAATCAGATTTGTGCCAACAGTATCTGTCACTTGAGTTATATCCGTGGTCAATTCACCTAGATTCACATCCAGTGTCCAAGAAACAGTTTTTTGGTCGTTGTATCCTATGTCAGCAGTCCCACTTTTAAAGATTATTTTACCAAACTTCAAGTTAGATATCTTTGCTGTATCTTTGGTAGAATTCTCTATACCATTTTGAGTTTGGTATAAGGTGGCCGTATTCGCAAAATCGAGTTTATAAAATCTTGATCCGGTCGTATCCAAACCTTCTAAATAACTATCCGCAATATTCGTTTTTATTCGTATCCTATATGTGCCCTCAATGTCTCCAAGCTCAATGTCCAACTTGCGGCTGGTTTCATTATAGGACTGCGAAATTGGTGTTACCAAAACCGGTGGGGCTCCTGGTGTATCCCCATCACGTATTACAGTCACATCACTGGCTAGATTCACAATCTCTAAACCATTTGGCAGTACATCTTCTATACGTACACCGTTTAGAGAATATTTCGCTTCATTGATAATAATCTCCCACGTGAATTCTCGCTGATTTGTCTCCAACGATGCCGGGGCTATCTTTTCAATTATCGGTGCACCAATCCTAGTCACACTAGCACTCGCTTCATCTAGACCCAAATTTGCTTGGTTATCGTAAATAAACTCCGTAGCACTGGTGTCAATGAGTTCTGGAACAAGTATCGTCTCATAAATGATACGATATGCATGTGGCAGACTTGGGTCTCCACCTGCCGATGCAGGAATGTTGAAGGTCAAGGTATGCGGTGTATTTTCATCTGTACTTGGTGAGACCCCTACCAAGGGGTTCACACCAGCAATTAAATCACCACTTGCTACAGTTCCATCCGAATAAACTTCTAGGGAGTATAGGCTTACAACAGGATCTGATGCCAGTTGCAGTCTCCTATCTAATTCATCAATAATTTCTATATCACCAGTTTGTGCAAAATCCTGGTTTACATCAATAGTCCAAGTTATGATTCCACTGTCATAATCAATACTACCTTCTTTGGCAATGCTCTCTATATCTTCCGGTGGTTCAAATGTCAAAATAAAGCTCGCACTTGACTCTCCATCTATGGGGATCAATATTGTATAGGGTTCATCAACAAGTACTTTTTCTAACGATAATTTCAGTGTAAAACGAACGCCCCCGCTTACATTGAACTGAGTTCCAGCCAATGCATTGAAATGCAATGTAATGAGTCCATTTTCTACTCTCCATTCGCCGTACGATGAGCCATCATCATCATTCAATTGCCCACTTATCGTAGCATTCGCAAATATGTCCGGCAGAGCCATCTCTACCGTTTTTCCGGCTGTGTCTTCCACGCCATCTTCAATGCTCCAGCCATAGGTAAAGGTCACCTCATCATCTATGGCAAACGGTCCAGTAGCAACATTTTCCTCAACTACCGTTCCATTGACCGTTACTTCCACAAGTTCTATGGAATATGGCGAATCATCCTCAGCAATCGAACTTGCTGGAAAAGTTGCCATCAATAATAACAGGCACAAAAGTATAGGTAAAAATTTCTTCCTCACACGGTTTAATTTTTTCAACATAAGCGCTCATCTCCTTTAAACATATCATATATATTTATTATCACTTTACCATATATAGTAGTATTCCCAAAGCTTATATACCCTCTTTGAAAAAAGTCCAAGCCATTTATTGACCAAAAATTTCCTTGTTTTAAAGTGGTTTTACTGTAACAACTAATTTTCCCTACTCTTAATCCATAGGCACAGCTTCAATCTATGTTTCAAACCTGTTTCAACTTATCATCCACTACCTGATTTTCCGCCAATAACATTCTTGGGCTTCTAATTTGATGCAGCGAATCTTGATGCACAAATCACCACGTTGGAAAGTCATGGTTACACCTAGTTCTATTCCTATTTCTTTTACATTTTCAAAGAAGGGTCTGTCGCGAAGATTCTGTTCGTTCATCTGGTAGTAGCTAACACTACCTTTTCTGCCTAGCTCTATGAAATGTGCCAATGGAAGCAAGTTGTTTAGCGTAATCTGATTTTCCATGATGTACGCTCCCTTCTGATGGTTATACGAAAACCACCATATATTCCAAGTGTACCAATACGTTCATCTTCAATCAACAGCAAAGCTGTTCTCTGGTATGAGTTTTCTGCCTAAAGACATTCAATATAGAAAGAACACTGCCTAAATGGCAGCGTTCTCAATCAGTATATTCATTTAGTCAGACAGCAATGCCCTATCGTTAGCAAATTCTTCTCCACTTGCCTTGCCGAATCGTTGCATTAAGTCTTCTACCGTTAATTTCATCTTTTCCTCGCCTTTGATGTCCAAAATGATTTGACCATCATGCATCATGACCAAACGATTACCATGCTTGATTGCATGGCGCATATTATGAGTAACCATTAAGGTTGTGAGGCCACCTTCTGTAATAAATTGATCACTCAACTCCAATACCTTGTCCGCTGTTTTGGGGTCTAGCGCCGCTGTATGCTCATCCAAAAGTAGAATTTTTGGCCGGATTAGCGTTGACATCAGAAGCGTTAACGCTTGACGTTGACCACCTGATAATAGGCCCACCTTATCCGTCATGCGGTTTTCCAAACCAAGCCCTAAGGAACTCAGCAGTTCACTGAAATGCGCTTTTTCCTCTTGGGTGATGCCCCAGCGCAATGTTCTTGCCTGACCACGGCGATACGCTAGCGCCAAATTTTCCTCAATACCCATGCTGGCTGCTGTACCCATCATCGGGTCTTGAAAGACTCGACCAATTACTGCAGCCCGCTTATATTCAGATTGTTTGGTAACATCATCGCCATCAATGACAATGCTTCCTGACTCAACACCAAAAACTCCTGAAACACAGTTCAGTATCGTAGACTTACCGGCACCGTTACCGCCAATTAAGGTAACAAAGTCACCTTCTTCTAAAGTCAGATTTACATTTCGCAAAGCCACCTTCTCATTTACTGTTCCTGGGTTGAAGGTTTTGCTTACATTGCTGATTTTAAGCATTTTATCGCTCCCTTCAAGGCTTTTCTTACTGGTTCTAAGTAACCTTTAAGCACAGGCAATGACAAAGCTACAGCCACAGTGAGAGCCGTAAATAACTTCAAATCATTGGCTGGCATACCCATGCGCAGCACCAAGGCAATAATTACACGGTAAGTTATTGCACCTAAAACCAGAGAAATCAAACGGCTAAAGAAACTTTTACTCTTAAAGAGTACCTCACCGATAATAACGGATGCCAAGCCAATGACAATAGAGCCAATACCCATTTGCACATCAGCAAAACTCTGACTTTGTGCAATTAGTGCACCACTCATGGCTACCAATCCATTACTAATTACTAAACCCAAAATAATCATGTTGTCCGTATTGATTCCCTGGGCTCGCGCCATTTGGGGATTGTTGCCTGTCGCCCGAATTGCACAACCCACTTCTGTTCCAAAAAACCAATATAGTATGCCAATTAGGGCTACAATAATAATCACACCCAAAACGATGACTGAATCATTTCGCGCAACACCAAGGTTTTGGAGTCCAGAATAAACCGTATCCAAACGCAACAAAGAAAGATTGGCTTTGCCTAAAATTCTAAGATTGACCGAATATAGGGCAATCATTGTGAGAATACCAGATAACAAGGCCGGTATCTTAAGCTGTGTATGAAATACTCCAGTAATTAGACCAGCCAACATACCGCCAACAAAAGCTAGCGCAGTTGAAAGAAACGGGTTAACCCCACTTATAATTCCCTTTGCCGCAATGGCAGCACCCATTGCAATACTGCCCTCCACGCTTAAGTCGGCGATATCTAATATACGATACGTTATATAGACACCAATGGTCATCACGGCCCATAAAAGCCCCAATGAAACTGCGCCTAGCAAAATTTGTAACATTATTCTTCCTCGTTTCTATCTTATACTAATTACATACTCTGCCAAACGCTCTGGTATGGTAACACCTATAGATTCAGCAACAGCTCCGTTGATTGCAAAGTCAAAACCTTTTGCCGATTCAATAGCCATATTAGCTGGAGATTCTTCTCCACTTAGTATCCGTACAGCCATTAGACCAGTTTGGTATCCCAGGTCATAGTAATTAATACCCAATGTTGCCAGACCACCGTTTTCAACCATACCAGACTCGCCACAAATTACTGGTGTCTTAGAATCTATCGTAACACCGCTCACTACAGGCATAGCCATAGCAAATACGTTATCTGTTGGAATATAAATGGCATCACACTGGGAAACAATTGACTGGGTAGCCTGTTGCACATCATTAGAATTGGTTACGGTAACCTCAACATAATCCATTCCCAATGCTTCAATTGCTTCTTTTGCCATAGAGGCCTGAAGAATAGAATTATCTTCACTAGAAGTATAAAGAACCCCAACCGTTTCAACATCAGGAACCAATTCTACCAGCAAGTCGATTTGATCTTTGATAGGATTCATATCCGTTGTTCCAGTTACATTTCCACCTGGCATTTCATTGCTATCAACTAATCGCGCCGACTCATAATCTGTAATAGCAGTACCTAAGATAGGAATCTCTGTCGTTTTACCTGCAACAGCCTGAGCCGCAGGCGTAGCAATTGCCAGAATCAAATCAACATCATTGCTGATGAAACGGTCACTGATGGTAGCTAAGTTACTTTGGTCAGCTTGGGCATTTTGCACATCAATGTTAACCGTATCTCCATCTGTATAGCCATTGTCTGCCAATGCATCAATAAAGCCATTTCTCGCTGCATCCAATGCCACATGTTCTACATACTGAATTACACCAATTTCAATCGTCTGAGCTGGTTCAGCAATCTCTTCTTCCCCCTCCATCTCTTCTGCAGGAGAACAACCGGCTAGGACCAACATCATCACCAATAAAATACTCAATACCTTCAATAGTTTCTTCATACTTCCCCCTTTTAACGCCTTTTCGGCAAAATTAAGAAATAAAAAAAGCCCCTTACATGACATGGGCGAATTATCTTACGCGGTACCACCTTGTCTTCGTCTTTAGGACCTCAATGAGCTTATAGCTCCCCATGTTAACGGATGGACCGGCACAGCCTAGGGACCAAGGTCTTTCAGTGTGCTACTCTTGGAATGTATTCACGATATTTCCACCTGCTTTTTCCCAGCACCAAAAGCTCTCTGTAAGGTTTCCCAATCGTTACTTGTTTCCAGTCATTGTATTTACTCGCTATATACTTCTTCTTATCATATGCATACATAAGGTCTCTGTCAAATCCTTTATTCTGAATTATGCAAACACCTTGTAATTTTATTTAATGATTCATCCCGAAAACTGCTATGATATTTATCATTTTACATTCAACCACAGGCAAGGGAAACATGATTAAATATATAGACCACACCCCCTGTACTAAATCTACTAGCAATTGCTAGACCGAAAAGTATAGGTCCTGCATGCATACAAATGATTGTTCGCCATGTCCTCAACCTTCACTTCAAACAAAAAGCAACTTAGACCTAACTGCAACAGTATTATTTTCTTAGATGTTTCAGCATAGGATAGAATATTTGCATAATTCCCATCGCTACAAGCATTACGGCTATTACTGTTGCTAGCGGAAATGAGGCAATAAAATCCCCAGAATAATAACTTCCCTTAGTTCCAGCTTGATAAGCAATTCTTCCCAAAATAGGAAGAGCATTCTTAACGATTGAAATCACACTCAAAATTAAGGCTCCAAAGATAATTTCAATACTACCTATGATATACATTGATTGTTTCATAATTAACCTCTTTTCATTGATTTCATCACCTATATGGTGGTTATTCTGATTCTTTTTTGACAAACATCTTGACCTCTAAAGTAAAAGGTAAAATGGCAGATTAGCACAGTCGCCTACTCTATAGTACCTATTAAAATCTAGTTGTATTATATATTTATCCTACAACTACCTTCTGGATTGGCTATCTCCATTTGAACATTATATAATAAATTGTAATGTAGTTGAGAGCATTTTGCTCCTATTATTAATAAGGAGGTTTTGTATGTTTATTGCGTCATGGAATAATGTTGAACTAGCAAGAAGTTCTGCAACCATCGAAATCGAAGGCAATCAGTATTTTCCACCGGAGGATGTAAACACGGATTATCTAGAAGCCACAGATTACCATACCAAATGCCCTTGGAAAGGGTTGGCATCCTATTATTCCATCAAAGTAGATGGAAAAGTAAACGAGAATGCTGCCTGGTACTATCCTGAACCACTTGAAAAGGCTAAACATATCGCTGGATACATCGCATTTTGGAAAGGCGTAACTGTAGAAGAAATCTAAATTGCAATTCGTCATACATAAATAGCATAAGAGAAACAGCGCTATCACATGATAGCGCTGTTTCTCTGTTCGTTTATAAAGAAAAGCATTCCACTGTTCCCAGTATGAGACGTTTGCTCATTTAGAACTTTCTGCTTCTTCTATTTAAAGATTTACGCTATTTCTCGTCTGCGCCCTTGGCTTGAACTCTTTTGGCTTGAGCCCTGTTTGCGTGAACCGTAACTGCCTTTAGCTGGTCTTCTGTTTTTCCTCTGCTGGCTAGAAGGCTTATTCGATGTTTGTTTCGGTTTTAAGTCTACTTCCGATTCCGCAAGCTTTACATATGGATATGGATGCTCATCCACAACTTTAATCGATCTTTTAATTAACTTTTGGATCTGACGCAGTAAGGGTCTCTCTACATCATCACAGAACGCGATAGCTACGCCACCTTGTCCAGCACGACCCGTACGGCCAATACGGTGTACATAGGTCTCCGGCACTTCCGGTAAATCGTAGTTAATCACACAAGATAATTCTTCTACATCGATTCCTCTTGCAGCAATATCTGTTGCAACTAAAACACGCGTCCTACCACTCTTAAAGTCTCCAAGAGCGCGTTGTCTAGCATTCTGCGACTTATTACCATGAATGGCCTGAGCTACTACGCCTTTTCGGCTTAGCATTTTCACAATCTTATCAGCACCATGTTTAGTCCGAGAAAAGACCAATACAGAATTAAAGTTCTGTGCTTTCAAAATATGTGTCAAAAGTTGAATCTTATTCTTTTTATTCACATGATAGACAGATTGCTCAATAATATCTACTGTTGGTGATTCCGGTGTTATCTCAATCTTCTCCGGTTTACACAAAATAGAATCTGCTAATTTGGCAATCTCTGCCGGCATAGTAGCCGAAAAGAACATGGTCTGACGTTCAGTGGGAATATACTTAATAATTTTCCTTACATCACGAAGCATACCCATATCCAACATCCGATCTGCCTCATCTAATACAAAATGTTCTACATGATCCAAGTAGATAAACTTTTGATTGATTAAATCAAGTAGGCGACCTGGAGTTGCCACTAGAATGTCGACACCCTGCTTCAACGATTTGGTTTGAGGATGTTGCGAAACGCCCCCAAATATGGTTAATGTTTTCAAATCAAGGTATTTACCGTAGGCTTCAAAACTCTCGCCAATTTGAATTGCCAATTCCCTAGTAGGAGCTAAGACCAAGGTTCGAATCTGTCTAGATCCTTTTCGATTTGTCTGCTCCGCAGCGAGGTCTTGCAAAATAGGAATCGCAAACGCGGCCGTCTTCCCCGTGCCTGTCTGTGCACAACCTAATAGGTCTGCTCCTTTTAACAGTGGCGGAATACTTTGTGCCTGGATTGGTGTCGCTTCCTTATATCCCTGTGCTTTCAATGCCTTTTGGATCGGCTTGATGATGTTTAAATTTTCAAAATACAATTTCTTTCTCCTTTTTTAACCTTCGAGAATGTGATTTTCCGATTGGTGATATCACCAAATCGAACCTGAAAACCAAGAAAGAACGCATCAAATGCGTTCTTCAGATTGTAGACTTATAATCCTAATCCTCCGCGTTTTGACTACTTGACCTAAGGCCAGTTCACTTGGCGGTGACAGGATTTCACCATATTCATATATCAATACTCTAAGCTTAATATCTATTATTTTTGATGCTGTCTTTCCTTAATCACCATCCTGTACACGCCCAATGTGTCAAACATTCAATCTCTTGCTTTTGTGTGTTGGGTAGTTGATGATTTCTGCATACTTTGCAAGTATACTTGCTAAACAACAAATAAGCTACTAAAAACGCTAAGAAATAAAATTACTGCTCTTTTTTATAAAAATAGTATCTTCTTGCCTCCACGGATTGCTCTAAATAATGCATGGGCTTCCAATCAAGCATAGTACGATGGTTTCAGTTTCCCCCTTACTTTCTTGCCAACGAAAGTCATATTCTAGGTAAAAACTGAACTGTAAATAAAGCAATAGCTTTACTGAAAATATTTTTCTTTTTTATAAAATATTTATATGTACTTCTAGCTTTAACGCTCGTATAATACATTTCGGAAACACAATCTAAGATACATTTTAGAGACGTTTTTAGACAATACAAAAGGAGGATACTTAAATGAAAAAAATGAGTTTGAAAAACTTTCTAGCAATGATGATGGTTGTTTGTATGGCCTTTTCAATGCTAGCAGGCTGTTCCAATGCTACTGATGCTGAAGTAAACAATGACGACAATGTTGCTGTAGAAACTGATGCTGACATAGATGCTGATGTTGATGCTGACGTTGACGCTGACGCTGTTGTTGATGCTGACGCTGATGCTGTTGTTGACGCTGACGCTGTTGTTGATGCTGACGCTGATGCTGTTGTTGACGCTGACGCTGATGCTGTTGTTGACGCTGACGCTGACGCTGTTGTTGACGCTGACGCTGACGTTGTTACCGAGTAAAGTTAAGGGGGTAGCCTATGGATGAATCATCCATAGGCTACCCCCTTCTTTTTCCCACAGCACTTAGAATACAGACGATTCAAGAGCATACACTTTACTCCCTAGAAGCTTATTTATGAGATTTATGAGATGCAAATTATCTCCCAGGCTACAATACATGCATTTTCGCTCACACAATGTTAGCCCTCAGGTCTATTCCCCGCGCACGTCCATCTCTTAAGAAGAAGCACTCGATACGATCAATCCGATTCTATCGTGAATACTCCTTTTTCCTTCTGGTATATCTTTAGACTTGTCTTGTCAATCACTTCCTGATTATCCAATTTCACGACCGAAAGGTGGACATAAAATTCAGATCCTTCAGGTGGACTATCTAACAGGACCGTCCAGTATACCTTGTGTTCATTCGTATACACATCACTACCTAATTGCTCGATTTTTCCTGCGCCACTCTTTTTCCATTGAAGAAAGGTTCCTTCTTCTGTCTCCCAATGAAATTTGTAGTCACTATTCTTCAAATCCCGATCAAAAGCAGCAATCAAGCCAATACCTGGTGTTGATGACATACTGGGAGAATAGAGGGTGATTTCAGGATTAATGTGAAGCTTCTCTTCCTTTTCAGTACATGCAACCAGAGTTACAGCACAAAGAAATAGTACGCATAATCCGATTAACGTTCTTTTTTTCATAATTACCTCCTGTGTAATTTTCCCTACATACATCTACACCTAACTTGGCGATAAGGCTCTGTGGCAACCGACTATTTCTATACCTATCTTCCTATATGATTCAATATAGCTCTATGATTATTCACTAGGACAATTATTCCTTTCTAGCTTCAACATGATATACTAAAGGTAAAAATTTTCATAGTTGGAGCAGATTATATGGAACTCAGTAAATCAATTAAGAAAACATACCTCTATTTCATGATGTACGCAATCATAGGTTGGTGCTATGAGGTATTTCTAGAAGTAGTCGTTTATCAGTGGGGATTCACAAATCGTGGTGTGCTGTTTGGCCCCTACTGTCCCGTTTATGGTTTTGGCGCATTGGCCTTCATCCTATGCTTTGGAAAAATAATGAAGAAGAAAGAACCCAACTGGTTCGTATATGTAAAACCTTTAATCATTTTTATGGGCTGCGCTTTCGTTGCAACCGGCATTGAACTAGTCGCCAGCTATATGTTGGAAATATTAACTGGCAGCTGGCCCTGGCAAACCTATGCAGATTATGCTATCAATTTTCAGGCTAGAATTGCCCTTTCACCTTCAATACGTTTCGGTTTGGGCGGCCTACTATTTTTGTATATCCTCCAACCAATATTTGAAAAGGTGATTTATAAGTTAGGCGACAAAAAAGTTAGCATCCTATTTTACGCCATACTATTCCCCTTCATACTCGACTTGTTCGTCAAACTGTTCAAGATGGTATCATAAGCTTATTTCAACAAAAGTTCCCGGTTGTTCCTTTGCTAATTCCAAAAACACGTAGAGAAACATCAACTGTCCATGTGAAAAACGATCACTTCGTTACCACGTAGAGGCATAATCTAAGACACAACGTTATAGGCCTACTGTTTATCCCTCTACAAGTTTTTCATCACAATTCGTTCAATGTCATTGACTACCAACTTGCAACGGTCACAACAGCTCTTCATCCTCATGAATATTTCTGAATAGGCTAGTACTATTTCTGGTGCATTATTCTCTTGGTAGAGCTGGCGCAAACTATGTACATATAAATCATCCCCCTGGGCTTTGAGCTCCTTAACCTCTTTAATCTGTTTAAAAAGCAACTCAGATTTTTCGTAATTTTTCATTTCCCACAAAGCTTTATTCATGGACTCACAACTAGCTTGAATCAGTTTAACAAATCTTAGAGAGTCCTTACGAAGATCTATATATCCAAAAACATCATAATGAATCATCACTTCCTCAACTGCATCAGTCACATCATCAATATAGTGCGACAAGCTTATGATATCATCTCTCTCCAATGGTGGAAGAAATTCGTCAATCAATCGTTTCATCATATCCGTTTTAGCTTCATCGGCCGCATTCTCAAGTTCATGCATCTGCGCTCTTGCTTTCGACAGATTGCTTTTCTTGTAATTGTTCAGCACCTCACTTAAATAGTTGGCCGCCTGAACAGTATAATCTGAAAGATTCGCCATACTTTCAAAATAATCATATCCTTTTCTTTTCCGTCCAAACATGACACTCTCCTTATCCGATTTGATGCAAAAATAACCACGTAATCCCATAGCTGAGCAAAGCGCAACCTGGGAAGGTTAGAATCCAAGTAAGCACCATATCCTTCACCAAATACCAATTTACCGATGATGCTTTATTCGATACACCAACCCCCACAATTGCAGTTGCCTTAACATGCGTTGTGCTTACTGGTATACCTAGAAATGTCGACGCTAATATCGTAATGGAAGAAGCAATATCTGCTGATAGTCCTTGGTACATGGTCAAATGGACCACGTTCATTCCTAAAGATTTGATGATTCTATAGCCACCAATAAATGTACCCGTTGCCATGACGACTGAACAAAGTAACATTAGCCATATGGGTATGCCTAAATTATTATTCGCACCATACCCTTGTACCAAAAAAACTTGAAGCAAAAATATGCCCATAAATTTCTGACCATCTTGTGCACCATGCAAAAATGCCATCATGGCAGCACCTGCAATCTGAGCTCTTTTGAAGAAAAAAGTAGTTTTACGTTTTTCAACACGAAAAAACAAGGACTCAATAAGGCGTGTGATTACTAGCCCCAACGAAAAACTCACAATTACTGCAATTATCAGTCCATACAATACCTTGACCCATTCAGACCAAATGATTCCAGACCAACCTCCCTGTAGCGCAATCGCAGCACCCGAAATCCCAGCAATCAACGCATGACCTTCACTACTTGGAATACCCATGCTCCAAGCACTAATCGACCAAATCACAATGGCCAACATTGCAGCACACAGTGAAATCATAGACGCTTGCATTTCTCCAGAAAAATCAACCATATAGAAAATTGTCCGACTCACGGAAGCATTGATTGAGGTCATCACAAATACACCAATGAAATCAAAGACAGCAGCCAAAACAATCGCTTGCTTTACGGGTAGTGCACGGGTAGCCACGCAAGTGGCGATAGAATTCGGCACATCAATCCATCCATTAATAAGAATAACACCTAAGGAAAGTACAACCGAAATAAACAATACTGGATGTTCTAACATTTGTCCTATAAATTCTAAAAATGATATGGTCAAAATATCATCCCCATTCTAATAACATATCAGATAATTAATGCCGTATGCATTTCTAATAGCGATTGAAAATCTTAACGGCCATTGCTTTTGCAAAACCACCTGAGCTCTATTCGTATAAAATAAACATCCATTTTATTCACCTGATTCCAACCACAATCGATCTCGCTACCTCAATACCAAACCATTCGCTTACGAACTTTAATGCACCTCCATTATTGGAGGTGCATTAAAGTTCATTCTATAGCTACACTATACCCTCACTCAATCTAAATCAAAGCGGTCTGCGTTCATCACCTTATTCCAGGCTGCAACAAAATCATGTAAAAACTTATCTTGTGCATCATCACTAGCATAGACTTCAGCAATTGCTCGTAGTTGAGAGTTTGAACCAAATATGAGGTCTGTACGCCTTCCAATCCACCTATGCTCACCACTTGCACGATCAGACCCTTCAAACACATTCTCATCCTCAAGAGTTGGTTTCCACACTATACCCATATCTAGTAGATTAACAAAGAAATCATTAGTTAGCGTTTCCGGTCTTTCTGTAAACACTCCGAATGGTGAATGACCATAATTGGTATTTAAGACCCGCATACCACCAATCAATACCGTCATTTCAGGAGCAGTCAGGGTCAACAGCTGTGCTCTATCAAGCAATAATTCCTCCTCGGATACAGAAAACTTAGTCTTCAAATAATTACGAAATCCATCTGCCACCGGTTCAAGTACAGCAAATGATTCAATGTCTGTTTGTTCTTCAGTAGCATCGGTTCTTCCTGGTGCAAAGGGAACGGAGATGCTTTTGCCTGCATTCTTTGCGGCTTCTTCAATACCCACGCATCCACCCAATACGATCAAATCGGCAAGTGAAACACGTTTCCCATCAGTCCTAGCACCATTGAATCCTTCTTGGATTTTTTCCAGAATTCTTAATACCATTTGCAATTGGGTTGGCTGGTTAACCTCCCAATCTTTCTGTGGGGATAAACGAATGCGAGCTCCGTTTGCTCCTCCTCGCTTATCTGAACCTCGGAAAGTAGAGGCAGAAGCCCAAGCAGTCGTAACCAAATGCGAAACTGACAAGCCTGAGGATACAATTTCACCTTTCAAGCTAGATATATCCATTGCATCAATCATTTTGTAGTCAACAACTGGTACAGGGTCTTGCCATATCAAGTCCTGACTCGGAACTTCTGGTCCAAGATAACGTACTTTAGGACCCATATCACGATGCGTTAATTTCAACCATGCCTGTGCAAAAACCTTGGCAAATTCATCTGGATTTTCATGAAAGCGCTTGGCAATTGGCTTGTAAATGGGATCCATCCTTAGGGCCATATCTGCTGTAGTCATCATTGGCGGATGTCGTCTTTCAGGATCGTGGGCATCTGGGACAGTATCTGCTGCTGCAGGGTCAGATGGTATCCACTGCCAAGCTCCCGCTGGGCTCTTAACTAAATCCCAGTCATATCCAAATAATGTATCAAAATAGGCATTATCCCATGAGGTTGGAGTAGGATTCCAGGCACCCTCGATACCACTCGAAATCGTATCTACACCCCTCCCCTTGCCAAAACTATTCTTCCATCCAAGTCCTTGGTTCTCAATGGCTGCCGCCTCAGGCTCTGGCCCCACATGGGTAGCACTTCCTGCACCGTGGCACTTACCAAAGGTATGTCCACCGGCAATCAGGGCAACCGTTTCTTCATCATTCATAGCCATACGAGCAAATGTTTCTCGAATATCCTTACCAGAAGCAACGGCACTCGGTTCTCCGTTCGGTCCCTCAGGGTTCACATAGATTAGGCCCATCTGTACCGCAGCAAGAGGATTATCTAACTCTCGGTCCCCAGAATACCGCGCATCACCAAGCCACTCACTTTCCTTGCCCCAATAAATATCTTCTTCTGGTTCCCATACATCCTCGCGTCCACCACCAAATCCTGCAGTAGCAAATCCCATTGATTCAAGGGCACAATTCCCAGCTAAAATCATAAGGTCTGCCCAAGATATTGCCCGACCATATTTCTTCTTAATCGGCCAGAGCAAACGACGTGCCTTGTCTAGGTTCACATTATCTGGCCAACTGTTTACGGGAGCCAAACGCTGATTCCCAGTTGATGCCCCACCTCTACCATCGCCTGTGCGATATGTTCCTGCACTGTGCCAAGCCATTCTAATGAAGAGGGGACCATAATGTCCATAGTCGGCTGGCCACCAGTCCTGTGAATCTGTCATCAGAGCATATAGATCTTTTTTAAGGGCCACAAAGTCCAAGTTCTTAAATTCTTCAGCATACTTAAAATCTTCACCTAGTGGATTACTCTTGTTCGTATTTTGATGTAGAATCTTAAGGTTCAGTTGATTTGGCCACCAATCTTGATTGGTGGTCCCACCACTCGTACCCGTTTTACGCGTTTTTCCTGTTACTGGGCATCTAATTTCTTCACTCATAAAAACCTCCGTTTAAATAACACCGCCTACACTAAAAACAAATATACACCTGTGCTCTTCAATCAATTGTCTTTACATTGTATGAACTATCTAAGTCTGGAATAAAAAGATATGGGTTATTATGAATTGGTGATTTGTGATGGCCTTATGAAGTATCGAATAAATGAGTAGTCAGGATGTCAGTGGCTAGGATGAGATTTCCACCTATTCGGTGTTTTGTCTATATTATTTTTAAAGGTCCGCGTATATCATCGCTTACCTCTTTTAGCAGGTAGAATAAGCGCCTGCGCGGGCGCTTATTTTTATCATTCTTTATTCAATTACCGTACCAGATTTTACATTTTGAATATCTACTTTTAACGTTTCGATTTCTTTTATACTCTGATCAATTTCACTATAAATCTTATCCATTTCCGAAATCGGCAACTCTTGGCCTTCCACGTGAGCAGCATATGTCAGCTCCCCAATTTTCATCTTTGAATCCCCTATTAGGTCTTCCAAATTAGAAATTTTCTTCTTCAGCTTGCCAACCTCTACCATTTCTTGCGATTTCGATGCAGCAGCACTTGCAGCACCTTTTGCTTTTTCTCCTACACTTTTAAAAATGCCCATGATTGTCCCTCCTAAAATGAGTAATCCGTAGCAATTTGTAACTGGCTCTATGAACATTATAACACCTTAAAATCCAATACACGAACGAGAGCGTGGTCCTGTCTAAACGCCAAATACAATTTTAGTTACCCGACAAATTCAACAACTAGGACATACTCTTTACTTCTTCAATAAGTTTTTGAACATTGGTTTGAAGCTCAGGATACTTAAAGGGCAGTCTTTCAAGAGTATTTACTATTACACTGAGAATCAAATAATCCCTAAACCATCTATGATTTGCAGGTACAACATACCAGGGAGCATACTCCGTAGCACAATGTGCAAGCATATCCGAATAGCACTGTTGGTAACGATCCCAATGCTTTCTCTCCTCTAGGTCAGATTCCGAGAACTTCCAATTCTTATCCTTTTCTTCCAATCTTTCTTGAAGCTTCTCTCGTTGAAACTCAGGAGATATATGCAAAAAGAATTTAAGCACTATGGTATCGTTGCTGGTAAGATACCTTTCAAAACTACGTATTTCTTCGAACCTCTTATACGCTGTCTCATCGTCAATCGTTCCATGCACTCTAGTCACCAATACATCTTCATAGTAGGATCTATTAAAGATGACGATATCACCTAGTTTCGGCGTTTTCTGATGTACTCGCCATAAGTAATCGTGCCCTAATTCCAGTGGTGTAGGTTCCTTAAAGGAGGCCACACGAAAGCCGTTGGGATTTATACCAGATAGCACCTTCTTAACTGTTCCATCTTTTCCACTACAATCTATACCTTGAAGAACAATGAGCAAAGCATACTTTTTAGATGCAAACAGTACTTCTTGAAGTTCACTAAACTTATCTTTTAAGATGCGATATTCTTTTTTTACTTCTTTTTTGGAAAGACCCAATGTTTCCGCCGCTTTAAAGTCTGATGTACTAATATTTCGGTCAAACCTGTTTATTGTAAATTTTTCAATCATCTACTCACCCGCTTTCTTTGCCACACCTGCCACTTACGTGAAACTTACATTGGATTTTGCCGGCCATGGATTGTGTGCGACCTCTTTTGGCTAAAGCTCTAATGTGCAACTCGCTTTCTATTTATACAACTAGTATAACTTAGAATTCTAATTTATGTCTCATGGGAGGAGGGCGTTATAGATTTTGTCAAAATATTTTTTTACACTATTTATGATGAGGAAAATACACCGTCAGGATTGTTGGCTTACTAGTATATAGAAATCATCTCTTTCCTAATTTGGATGCGACTTGAGAGACATCTCTTTCTAATAGAGATATAATGAGCTGTATAGATATTGCTGTAAAATATTTCAGACTTGGGATGTATAACTGCCCAGTAAATAGTCGAACCACGCTCTCCAGGTTGTGTACGGTGTCCTTAACTCACAACTATAGGTTGAAATCAATGAGGTGCAGAAATGTTAAAGAAAAAAAAGCGGATTATTGCTATATTGGCTTTACTTCTACTTATACTGGCCTGTTTCTTCTATCTTTATGTATCTGACTACTATAAAGCAGATGAGCAAGCAAGAAATGTATCCTTGTCGGATTCACTGAATATCCAAACTTCAAAAAATTTGACCACAATTTATCCAGACCCCGCAGTTGATAAGCAGATTGGACTTATTTTCTATCCAGGAGGCAAAGTTGAGTCAATCGCCTATCTTCCCTTGTTAAGCCTGCTATCACAAGAAGGGCTGACTAGTGTTCTCGTTACAATGCCCTTTAACTTAGCCGTTTTTAATAAAGATGCTGCGGAAAATGTAATCGAGGCAGTACCCACTATCGAGAATTGGTTTCTAGCAGGCCATTCTCTCGGTGGAGCAATGGCAAGTAGCTTCGTTGAAGATCAAGGTAGTACCATCAAAGGCCTAATCCTCCTAGGAGCATATCCAATCAACGATGCAGATGTGCCAACTCTTGCCATATATGGTAGCGAGGACATTAAACTTGATATTTCAAAGCTTGAAAAGACGGACCAGGTGATCGAAATTGTCGGTGGAAACCATGCATATTTTGGAAACTATGGTCTGCAAGATGGAGATGGTACGGCCACAATATCACGAGATGAGCAACAAGAAATAGCGGTAACCGAAATTATGAACTTTATCCAACGAGCAACTAAGTGAGTATGCTTTAACAGAAATTCTAATAACATACTATAAACCTATTCTGTGCCTTATTCAAAAAAGGTATATGCCTCTATCGTATTTTATTCAAAGGAGTTGAATGTTTTGTTTACAAAGAGAATGAAAACCAGTCTAATCACAGGAGCAATTCTAGGTATCGTATGTATTGTAGGTGCCCAGCTTCGTTCCGACTTTTCAAAAGATGCCATCTATTTATTCTCATTTTGGTATAACCGAGTATTAATTGGTTTGGTTATTGGCTTGGCCATAAAGAATTTAGAACTCAAGAAAGCACTGGCCCGAGGCGCAATCCTAGGCTTTCTAGTTTCGTTTGCCTTTTATAGTTCAACGGGGTTTGCTGATCCCGTTGGCTTCAGCGCTGGCATAGTTTACGGAATCATCATTGAGTTTGTCTGTTTTTTAGCCTATTGATAAGGAAAGTATTTAATTGTAGTAGACAAATGGTTTCCAAGTTCTAAGATATGCAACGCTTGTGAAAAAATAAAAGATACCTTATATCACTATCAGAACCTACCTACTACTGCAATCACTGCCCTATAGAGCTCGACAGGGATTACTACTAGGCAAACATCAATATCCTAAATAAAGGTATGCTAAATAAACAAAGAAACCGTGGAGCACACGGGGTTAACTCGCTTACGCTATATCCATTCGGTTGCGCAAATGAAGCCTCCCACTTCTTTATGTAGCGAGAGTATGTCACAATCAAGAAACTGATACTCATATTATCCTGTATACATCAAGCTACCTTTTCCTGCTTGATACCATACAGTATCAAAATCTAGATTTTTTAATGCGATTATGATTCTTAATTATGCTAGCTTCTTACTTGAGGAATGGTTGGATGCTACAATCTTCTTCCATATTAAATTGACCATAAGCAGGACCAGATCTCCACCATATTTCAAAATATCGGCCTGCTTGTTTTCGCCCTGAAATGCTAATCTTTTCAAAAGTTATACAGATTAAAAAAATTTTTCTTTATCAGAAATATTTTTGTTTTACTTAAATATTAATGCTGATATAATTCATTTGCAGATATGACTCACCAACTCTTAAGCTAGGGTAATCAAGCTTACTCTACGTCAATCAAAATCAAGAAATGAATAGAACATAGGATTTAATTCTAGAACAGACAGTATTATTAGCTACTCGAAATATTTGTTCTGATATTTAATAAATGAGCATTTGAGAGGATTGTAAGAAATGAGTAAAAGAAAAGCAAAAAACTGCAAAAATTGTGAGTATTTCACGGCAAACAGAACTGGCGCCTATTGCGAAATTAAAGAGATTACCATAAATGATGATTTTGCAAAAAAATGTAGTGACTTCACTGAAATTCTTGAAACTGATATTACAGTTAAGGAAATGTATAAAGCGGGCAGAAAAAACAAAGAATATTCCAAAAGGCTTGATAGCCTTTAATAGCCGCATGAACTAGTGAGAATATCCAAATTTAAAACTATGTACTGTGTGATTATTCATTTGAGAGTTAGTCAAATAAATGTTTGATTCCTTTCCCAGCCAACTCCCAGTATGTGTATTTTGCTATTTTTGAATTATCCAAACACAGATTACTATACGATATTCATGCTTCAGAAGAAAATTTTTCATAACATATAGCTATTATTACCGGTACTGTCTATTCAAAGGCCCTCCAATAGGAGGGCCTTTGATTGTTTTTACCACTTTACAAGCATCATTCTAGATACGTAATCAAGGAGCAGTTTCAACTATGTATAGCCCCTTCTGCTGTAGTATTGCTATCGATACTTCAACCAAAAAAAGCACTCAATTGAGTGCCTTTAATCAGTGTAAACTTCAAAATTTAACTAGACAACTAGAAGAACATCCCGCCAAAGATTGGTTAGAATCGAAATGCTCTATCCAGTACCCTAGGCGTTCTTAATTGTAATGATCAGCTACACCTATGCTTTCCATAAATATCCGAACCACATGTGGGTCAAATTGTGTTCCAGCATTCTTTCTAATTTCCTCGATTGCTACTTCTTTGGGCAAGGCTTTACGGTAGACCCTGTCTTCCGTCATTGCATCATAGGCATCTGCAACGGCGAGTATACGGGAAAGCAAGGGGATTTCTTCACCGCATAGACCTCTCGGATAGCCACTACCATCCCATCGTTCATGGTGGGCTAATATATAGTTTGCAATTACGGCAAACTCTGGGGAAGTCATTGCAATATTGTATCCAATTTCAGAATGCTTTCTCATTACAACCCATTCCTTCTCAGTCAGCCGGCCTGGTTTGTTTAGCACTCGGTCAGGAACACCGATTTTCCCAATATCATGAAGCATTGAAAACAGCTGTAAATCATCTAAACAGGTTTGCTCTAAATTCATATGCTCCCCAATTAATCTAGATATCATCGCAAGACGTTGAGCATGTTCTTCCGTTTCATTGCTACGAGCATACAGCGTTGCCATTATTGAATTAAGTGTTGCACTATGATGACTTTTTTCCTCCAAAAGCTTACGACGTGCCAAATAGGTTTCTGCTTCCATCTCAGCTTCATCAATACTAGAAGCTTTGGTTCTCTTGATACCGAATCCAATAGACAAACTTATCGCAAAAGCCTCATCTTGAACAGAAGAATTGAATTCTTTTATTGCCTTTATGATGGACAACCGTATCTGGTTTGCCTCATCAAGATCGGTGTTCGGTAAAAGAATACTAAATTCATCTCCACCAGTTCGCGCTAGTAAATCACTCGGCCTACAACAACTTTGTATAATTTTCGCAGTTTGGTTTATCAACCAATTTCCTCTGTCGTTGCCAAATGTATGATTTATTAATCTCATGCCATTGATATCCGCAATGACAATACAAAGTGGATAATTGCTTTCCGTATCCATCTGAACTTTTGCATCTTCAAAATATCTACGGTTATATAGATTGGTTAATGAATCATGTTCATTCATATATTGGATTTTTGCAAAATTATGTTTAGACTCACTAATATCGATGATAATCCCTTCGAGTGCTTCCACTTTTCCATTATCATCAAATAAATACTGACCTAACTCCATTACCCATTTTCGCTCGCCACTAGCTGTAATAATTTCATATTCATGATTAAACGATTCTTTCGTCTCAAGTACACGTGAAATTTCATACCATACAGCCTCTTGATATTCTTCGCTGATAATATCCCGGTAAGATAGTTCTTTATTGTCAATAAAGGCTTCCGGTTTATATCCCGTTAACTTATAGCAGCCATCCGATAAAAATTGCATTGTCCATTCTCTATCATAGTAGCAACGAAATGCTATACCTGGAATATGCGACAGAAGAACAGCTTTACTACGTTCACTCTCATTTAAGGCCTGTGACACAATTTTTCGTTCAGTAATATCGATTCCAGAAGAGATAATGCCGTTTATTTCGCCCGAATCATCGCGTAGAGCAACATTATTCCAAGCGATAACCCGTTTATCACCACTGCACGTTATAATTTGATTCTCGTAAATTCTTGCACTTACATCGAACTGGTTCTCCTCAATCATTTTCTTGAGCAAACCCTTTACGCTTTCCTTTTCCGATTCTAAAACGAAATATTCAACCCAATTTTTTCCCAGTACTTCCTCTTTATTTAAGCCTACCAGTTTACATCCAGTGTCATTTATCATTGTTACCTTGCCCTCTTTGTCTAGAGCAAGAAAAATGATTCCAGCTATATCGAGGTACATTTGGGCTCTATTCCGTTCAGTATTAATTTCCTTCTGATCTTTCTTGGCTTTGGTTATGTCATGAAAGTATCCGCCTACTCCGATTCTATTATCTTTCATTTCTACCGGAAATCTAGTAACCTTATAAATCTTTCCACCAACGGTCTCTTCCGAAATATTCATACAGCCGCTCGATAAAACCTTCTCTTCATTTACTTGGCACAGCCGCATGAATTCACTCGGTACGGATTCCATATCTTTTTTTCCTATGATTCCTTTTTCAGATACACCGAGCATTTCAATCATCTTCCGATTCACGATAACGTGTCTAAGTTGGTCATCTTTTAGATATGTCATGTCATTGGAAGAATCAATAAAGGAACGATAAATGCTTTCGCTTTCCAAACGTTTTTGGTTCTCCCTCTGTAATTCCTTGTTCGAAATTTCTAAACTGGAATTGGCCTTCAACAATTCCTCTTGCAAAGCCAATTTCTTTTTCAAGGTTTGATTTACCAACCAAAATATTAAAGAGGAGGTTACAAGCATATATAAGAAATCTTCAGCTACCCTAGTAACCAAGCCTATAGATGTACCTCCAAGCACAATCTCGGTATGGAAAATTGAAAGTACACTCCAAATACATCCAACCAAAAAATAGGCGCCTGCTATTCTTAGCGATTTCCCCTTAGATGTTTTTAATCTATTGTTTCGCTTATAAAAAATACACTCTTGTTGATTCGACATAATTAATTCCCTTATCTAATCCGTATTTTTGTACGATCGGAGTCCTACTTGGGGCCATACTATATCCCGAAAAACAAACTCTATCTTTTATCCGTCATACATTTATTACCATAAAATTACTTGATACAAATAATAATTTACCTTTGTACTAAAAAGTGCATATGTTTGTCAGTATACACTAATATTGATAATAGTTCTATCTATCTTGGCAGACAAACTAGTCGTGATTCACGCTAGCTTAGGTTAAACACAAAATGAGCCAAATTCATTTTTAGGGGTTGCAATTTAAACCCCATACAATATTTAATGGAAAAAAGTGGTCCTATTGCACTTTCGCTATATGCTTTTTCAAACGCTGAATGTTTTACGTAACAAGTGGAATATGAATAAGCCTTGTATATTTTATGAATTACTGATATATTTTCAATAATTGTCGATAAATTGTTCATTAAACAAAAAGCATGGACTAATACTAAGAATCGCTAAAAGGAGTGGCAACTATGAAAACACACAAAAGATTTGAAAGCATACGCCATGGTGGGTTCACTATGATTGAACTTATCGTTGTTATTACCATTTTAGGTATTCTAATGGCCGTTGTAGTTCCTTCATATTTACAGTATACGGAAAAAGCCAAGGAAGATGTCCTGAGGATTAATACTCTGAATACCAAGAGAATTGTAAGACTGTATTCCGTATCGATTGAGAAAAACAAATGGCATGGCAAGTACGATGACTATTGCCTAGATTGTAATACCAACCGAAATGATACCTCCACACTCAATAACCTTATTGAAAAAGAATGGGAAAAAATCAATTCTAATCCGCAAGCTGGTGAAGATACTAATAGCAATAAAGTTAACATCACAAATCCCTATAGTGGCAAAAGAAGTGTCCTTGATTATGACTATACATTATCCTCTGGCGAAGGTTTCTGCCCTGCTATTTTCATGACAGACAATGCAAACTATGCCTACGAGGGAAGCGGAAATACAAAAAATCTACTTGGTACGATCGTTATCTATTTTGATACTGAAACAAGTGATGGAACCACAGACCATATAGAGTTCTACTATGTTAAAAAGGATAAGACTAAATCCGAGTTATTAGGAACATTGGAATAATTATAGGTTGATAGGTGTTGATTAGGACCTTTTTCGGTTCTTATCAGCACCTTTTTCAATTTGAGTAGAATCAGCGAATAAAAAAAGGTTAACATCACCGGGTACATATCACGGTGACGTTAACCTTTATAAACTCTGTTGTAGAATCTTTTCGATTTTTAGTACTAGGATTAACCTACACAATATAGATTATTTCTTTTAATCAACATTTCATTTACTTCCATCATAATATCTTCTGCATACTGTCGATCTAAGTCGAATAGTATCCCTTTACTCCTGACCGCATCCAAAAATGCAGTCTTTTTGGGTTTGACCACAGCGATTACTTGTTTTCTACTGTCTAGTAATTTCAATATTTCTTCTTGGAAAGAGGTTGCCTTTCTTTCCATAAAGCCCAGTTCATCTATGACTACCAACTGCTTATTGGATTGCAAGGCTTCCCTAGCCAATTGAACTCCAAAGCTTTCAAAGACCTGCGTCTTTACCGCAAAATCACGCTTTTCATCATATAGACAAAATATTTTATGATATTGGTTTTCGGGTTCATAAAGAGGAGACTCTCCCCATTTACTCAGAAAGAATCCTTCTCTTTTGCCTTTCTCAAAATAAGGCAATGTTAAGAATCCACTTGCAGGTATTCCCATTTGGCATGCAATCGCTTTTGCCAATGTGCTTTTACCAGTCTTGATATCACCAGTTATCAAAATATTTTTCATAATCCATCCTCGACAAATACAGAAAGTTTGACACTGATCCAATGGCATAAGAACAGTGATAAACCAAATTGACAAAATTCGCAGCCAGCGTTATACTTCTATTAGAATAACGTAATTTATTATAGCAAATTTAATACCATCAAACAAGTAGCTACCCACTAGGAATGGCCTTATCCCTATGAATTTATTTGATGATTACATACGATAATTCCAAAGCACTACGCTTAGTACTGATATAATATTCCAGTGCAATGCTTCCCTGCATCCGGCACTTGGGATCCTACAATGGTGCTATTTGCCTAAGGAGAATCAAAATGTTCAAATGGAATGAGAAATCACTTCAATGGATGCAGCAAGCTGCTTCCTACTCAGAATATTATCAAAAAATTGCTCAACCAATTATAGACTTGTTAGACCAAGATAGTAACATATGTGAAATAGCCTGTGGCTGCGGACATTTATCCATGACTCTTTCTAGCCATGTACAGCATATCACTGCCATTGATATCAATCCAAAAGTAATATCCTTTTTAAAGGATGAATTGGTATCAAACAACATTCGCAATATTGAGCCAGTAGTTGCAAACTGGTTGCCTTATACCGAAAACAAACAATTTGACGTGGTGCTTTTCAGTCACTTTAGTGCTTTGGAAGAACAGCTCGAAAAATTAATGCGAGTAGCAAAAAAGTACATCATTGCTATCGTTCCAGAAAAGAATAATCACACTATCTCACCACAACTTTATACTAAGAAAAACCTAGATTATTCAAGAAAAGAGATTATGGAGTCAGCACCAGATATTCTAAAGGATTTGAATATCCCCTTTACTCAAATTTTTCAAGCAAATGAATTTGGTCAACCTCTTAGAGACCGAAGAGATGCTTATGAATACATTGAGCATTATTACAAAATCAGTGACCCTGAGGATATTGAACAATTTCTAAATAGTAAATTACAAAAATTACATTGTGGCTACTATTTGCCTAAAACAAAAAAAACTCGTACCATCATCATCGATGTCCAGAAGGCATCTGCGAACGTTTTCTATCAATAACATCACAAACCTTCTATTCAAATACTTACCCCCAACCGGGCCCTAGTAGTCATAAGGGCCCGGTTTCTATATATTCTAGCTAAATACCGTTTCAAGCACTTTTAATATTGCTTTCCTCGGTATCGCCAAATTGTCGATCAAAGCTTCATAATACTTGGCTTTAGCTGATACGATGATCCTTCCAACCTGCTAGACCCCATTCTCCAATATCTCTTTACATTTAAATAATACCGATACTTCGAAAAATTCCTTTATACTCCACGATTCTCACTTTCTAGGAGCACTCTTTCACTTGCATTAAGGTTCAAGCTATATCCGGAATATCTTGCTTTATTATATAGTAAAATGAAGACTATGCATTTATACTAATCTCCGCTGATAATTCCCACCCAATTAACATCAGTCATATCATTGCTGTCATTTATTGCATAAATTTGAATATTTTTGAAGTAAATTTCTTATCCTATGTGAAATATTTAATTTGCAATGTATTTTTATCATCCATGTTCGTTATTGCCAATAAGAATAAAGAATTGTCACAGGTAGGTATCGTAGAAAGGCTAATATTACATATTATAAACAAATATTGTGAAAGTGAGGGAAATTATGGGAATACTAGCAACAATAGTTAGATTGTGAAGAAAGTAGCCATGGTAACAGTACACTGGCTATTGATACTTCTGCAAATGAAGCCAGTGTAACAGCTATGCAACCCATCTGTTAAGGCTTAAGCTGATTATCTCCGTTATCCTTATAGCATCTTTGTGAACAAATATATAGATGGCTAACGCCTGATAAAGCAGATAGGCTATTGACATAAGTAGGTTTTCTACACATAGTAGAACTGTTCAAATCCGACAGATATAATATTTACGGCTTATAGTAAACACGTTGTAAAAAATCCAATTTAACTTAGGAGGTAAGTATGTCAGTTAATAACAAGGAAACAAATGGCACAACCCCAAGTGAGGTCAAGTTATCAAGATACGATCAATCAAGCAAGCTAAAAAGAGGATTACGACTTCTATATGTTTACGCATTAGCTACAGGTGCCATCTACACCTTCATCGGGTACTGGGATGGTATGTTTATGTCGGCTGGAGGACCAGCTACCTTCCTATCTTTTATTCTTATGACTTTGATGTGTCTTCCGATTGCCTTCATTTACAGTGAGCTAGCCACGATGATGCCAAACTGCGGTGGCGAGCTTGTCTATAACACGATAGGCCTAAGTAAACACTTCGGATTCTTATCCGCCTGGTTAATTATGGCTGCCTGGCTGATTGTACCTCCAGCAGGGGTCTTGGGCATTATTGAATGGTTTTCATTTTCGTTCCAACTGGATCTATCCTTAACCCAAATGTTTCTGATTGCAGCTATTGCGTTGGCCTTCTACTGCACCTTGAGTATGCTAAACATTCAAATAGCGGGTAAAGTTCAATCCTTCATGCTGTTTTCATCCTTAACCATCGTTGCCATAACAACTGTCTTGTTTTTATTCAGCAAAGATATGTCTTTAAGTAATTTTAATAATTTTATCGCCTCTGGCTATGCAGCCCCAGGAACTACCCTCACACCCGATGGATTACCCGTAGGAGGAGGGTCAAACTGGTATGGATGGTTGATTGGTACTGCGCTAATTATTACACCCTTCTTCGGCTTTGAAATTGTCCCACAGATGGTGGAAGAAGGTACGTTTCCAATAAAGAGCATGTCTAAAGCAATCATCGGTTCTGTCGTAACCTGCGGTTTAATCTACTCGCTTTTCTATTTTGCTTTGCAATCCGTAAAGCCATGGGCTGCCTTGACAAACAGTGGTGATTTCAGTCCCTTTATATCCCTAAAAGTAGTACAGGAAACCCTATATTGGTTACCAGGATGGTTTTGGATATTTGGTGTTGCAGCAGTCCTATTCACAATTGGCACCAGCGTCTTAGGTTTTTGGATTTCAGGTGTCCGCTTATTGTATGCAATGGGCAGACAAGGTTTCTTGCCAAAATCTTTTTCCAAAACCAATAAATACGACCAACCCATCATTCCCAATCTACTCATACTGGGATTGGCCTTGGTACAGTTGGCATTTTCTGACTCAGCCTTCCTAGCAAACTTCTACTCACTGATGGCATTCTCCGTAGCTGTAGCCTATTTTATCACTACCATTTCTTCAATCCGCCTAGCCATACGAGAACCTGATTGGGAAAGGCCCTTTAAGCTGAAAGGCGGAATGGCCTTTAGGGTATTTACCTTGATTATCTGTCTAGCCATTATGATTGGTACTGCCTTCGGTCAACCTGCAGGTGCCTGGAGAGCTTTAGGAATATATATGCTAGTCGGTCTTGCGCTTTACATGTATATGATGATATTTAGATGGAAAAAAGAACCAGTTTGGATGATTTGCCCAAGCAAGATTTCGGGGGAATTTGAGGAAAAAGAATTCTAGAATATTGCATCCGTTGCAATTTTTGAAACCTATTTCAATAACAAAAAGGGAGCTAAGCTCCCTTTTTTCTTATCTTCATAATGCTACTTATCCCACAAAAATAATTGGGAGTATCTCTGTTCAAATACGGTACCTATCAAACTCCATACAAGGCTATCCTTCAAAATTCAGCCATTATATTAGCGCTGATTTTTGTAAAAGTCTCTCAATAACAACTGCAATCTCCGCCCTCGACATACCTTTTTGGGGTGCAAGAGTAACATCAGTCCTACCAGATATAAGGCCCGTCTTTAAACAAGTTGCAACACTGTTTCTTGCATAGTTTGCAACGAGCTCAGCATCTTCATATTCGGCAAATAGCCCAGCAACCTCATCATCACGCAAAGAAGCCTCCATACCCGTTAACTTCATTGTTCTTGCAACAATCGCCATTACTTGCTCCCGGGTAATTTCTTCTTCAGGTCTAAAGGTTCCATCACTATACCCTGCAATAAGACCATACTGTACGGCAGTCGTAATGTAGCTTGCATACCAATCCGTTTCCGATACATCCGTGAAGTTTTCACTACCATTCCCCGCTTCAAGCCCCAGAGCTTTTACCAAGATTGTAGCAAATTCAGCGCGATTGACTTGACTATTGGGAGCATACTCGTTATTTCCAATACCGGACACAACCATTCTCGCGCCCATTTCATGGATAGAATTCTGTGCCCAATGATTCTCAATATCCGTAAAAATAATCTCATTATCGATCACAGCATAGGTACTGTTTGTCAGGCTACTAATTTCTGCAAAATAGTCACCATCAATTACTAGCATCCGGGTCGGTACATGGCGAGTACTTCCATCTGAATTAATGGCTATTCCTGTTAAGATGCTCGTTTGATCTAGCGCGACAGAAATGGCAATTCTTCGTGTTACGTATGAGCCAAAACTGTTTACCAAGATTTCTTTCCCATTATATGTGCAACGAATGGTGAAATCTTCAGCCGGGCTCACAATCGAAAACTTATTTTTTTGAGCTGCCTCTTCCAGCATATCAACCATTTCATCAGATGCCTCGCTAATGCGAATCTCCACCGTAATGTCTTTTAAAGCAACTCCTTCACCGAAGCGATTTGCAATGTCATCAATTGCAATCAACTTGGCTGGCAATCGATAACTAGTATTTTTCGTTAGCATCTCAATCGTTGATTCTTTCGACTCCAAATCTTTGATTGTCTGTCCATTTATTAAACTAGCGCATATACTTGAACCCGTTTTTATCGGGATTACAACTTCTGCACCCTGAGCTCTAGATTTAAGGATCTCACAAAGTTTCTCATCAGAAACCGTCAACATTGTAGTAGACTGGGCATTACTAGTTTCTGTTCTAAGGCTTCCCGCAAATTCTTTGTCATCATCCACATAAATAGCTACATATTCATTAGTACTATTATCCGACGAGGCTCGAGTAGCACTTTTTGTGAACACCACTTTCCCCTCAAGCTTGTTGAAATTGTTACTATCTGATGAAAATGTCCAGTAATAGGTTTCTCCTTTTTCTGCCTTGACATATGACATAAGTGGCGTCCCGTTCGAATCTTTCCATGAAATTGTACCAGGAACCATAACATCATTAAACTGAACACCACTTAAATCCACCTTGATTTTTTCAAACCGGTCGGCTTTTTCTTGAAAGGTAGGTGTTCCTGTTAGATTGGCCTTGAAGATATTGATACCCGTTACAATCTTTTCAAAATCATTATGGTTTTGATCACCTTGGATAATAATCTTCACTGTATAGGTTCCGGCATTCATCGGTTTCCCTGGAAGGAACTCTGTTTCCCCTTCACACATATAACTATATTCAGAAGAAATGTTAGATTCCGTTAGAATCTCTACCGACTCGCCATCATAGATTTTTTCTGTTTCAATCTCATAATCATCCAAATAATTATCCTTAGAAATTACTGGAAGAATAGTCGTGCTTAACGGTTTGTAGTCTTCAGCATTCCGATTTGGTATAAATATGATTTCATATTTAGAATCTCCATCCACCGGTGGAAGTACGTTTGGATCCTGTGCTTCGCTCCAAGCCCAGGTTCCTGTTATTGGTTCCTCCCCAAATTTCACCATGCCACCTATAATCGGGATAGACTCCAACTTTGTGCCATAGACTGCATTTGCCCTTGGTGGTATCTCAACAATCAGGGTACCCTTTTCCGTAGAAATCGTTGTTCCTGTACTAGATTCCGAAGAAGCAATCGGTTCTTTCTTCTTGATTCTTTGATAAAAAGTATAGTTTGTATTTGGCGATAGGTCACTGAAATAAGGACTATCCTGCCATGATAAGTTATCCCGCTTATACTCGCATCCATTTACTGCATTCAGAACTATGCTGGTTGCAGTTTGGCTTTCAAGCGTCGGTGCGCTTGGAGTTGCTGGTAGGGTAGTAAATTGAATCGTATCCGTATATGTAGTTACGTTGCCAGCGAAATCCACGGCTGCTACATAAACATAATACTGAGATTTTGCAGCCAATCCTGATAGTTCAAACGTCTTGTCTATTTCTGTTCCATTCTCGATGATATGTTCCGGGGTGCTATTAACATTTGATATACAGATCTTTTCAATACCACTCGTTTTATCATATGGTGTGATTGTTATCGAAGCACTTTGTGACGTTATTTCCTTTACGATAGTTTCCAAAATAGTTGGTCTAGTCTGATCTATTTTAATAGCATTGGTAAATATTTTATCTTCGACTGTATTGCTACTAATCTCTTTCAAATAATATTCAAACGATTTCCATGAACAATCATCCGTGAATTGAATTTTATCAAAAAAGTTCTGTCCATCTGTACTTACAGTATAGCCAGTTGGAGCCACGAGATTCACTTGCCCAATGTACCAATCATTTTCCCCAAGCGTGCCTTCAACGGTTGCAACAGGCGCTGAAATATTTGATGCAGGAACCATGACTGTAGCTATTTCACCACTATTATAATACTCTGTTTCTTTATACCTAACATAATAGTTCCCCTTGGATAAACCAGTTATGTCAGCTCCACTACATGCAACCCAGTCACTCTGATCTATGCTAAACTCCATTTTTTCATTCGTTCCTGTTATTATTCCATCGGAATAGCCAATGAATCTTGGAGCAAGGCCTAGTAGATTTTCGGGCGCATTTTGTTCTCCTTTGGTTATTGTAATCTCTAAAGAGTTTTGAACACCGTTACCATCATTGGCAACAGCTATTACCGTGACCTTGCCAATCGATTCGCTCGTTAAAAGTCCACTAGCATTTATCTTTGCTTTTCCAGTTCCATTTTCGACAGACCAACTTACAGATTTATCTCTTGCATCCTCCGGACTCGCTATTGCAACCATTTGTAAAGTATCTCCATATGCAAGGGTATCTTTATCATTTTTAGATGTAACTTCCAATGATTCAACCTTAATTGGAGCAACCCAATATTCTGTGCTAAGCCTTGGTATGTCCCCTTCCTCTTGAGTCCATGTTAGATAACGGGTATCCGATAGGTACGATTTATCCAAATTCTTATTTAAAAGTTCGGATAATGGCTCATCTGTTGAAGTATAATTGTAAAAACAATTATCTGAAACGGCTGTTCCCAACATATTATTCGGCGTCCATAGCGTGTTATAGTAGCAGCTATCCGCATAATAATTCATGCTACCCTCTCCCATAACTTGACCGAAGCCATTCATATTCTCAATCATCCCAGCGTTGAATACGTTCCCCAATTCGCCATATTGGTTCTTGCCTACTATACCACCGTGGTTTTGCATCGTGTAATATGAATTTTCTGTGTTCTTTGCAACAAATGCCATATTATAACAATTGAATAAAGACCCAAAATAATTGTATCCAGCTATTCCACCGACTAATTCAACCCCAGACACTATTGTATAAGCGTCAGTACTGCAGTTATATACTTGCACTCCATTATGTCCAACAACTCCTCCAACCCTTCTATGGCCTGTAACATCCGAGTCAACAACCGATATATTGTATACAGTCCCGTAATTCAAGCCCACCGCAAGGCCTACCATATCCTTCCCATTTACCCTACCATTCGATAAAACAAGATTACAAAGTGTCCCTCCTTGCAATATCCCGAACAAGCCACTGTAACTACTCTGATACTCTACTGTGAAATTTGATATTTCATGACCTTTTCCATCCAGAGTTCCCTGAAATCTCTGGTCAGGTGAAAAACCGTTGATACCTATTGGAACCCATTTTTCATAAACACCCAAATCAATATCTGATGCTAATTCAAAATATTTACCAACATAGGTACTGCCTCCATTAACATTTGCGCCGAATTGGGCAAAGTCTTGTGGCGAATCAATACTGTAGGGATCATCCTTTGATCCATCCCCTCCACTAAAAAGATAGCTAGAGTTTGCAATAGGCAAATCTAAGACTATAGCGCTACATTCATCAATCTGTACACCAAAAAACAATGTCGCCATCAAACAAAGGGTCAGCAGTGCAATAACAGGTCGCTTTTTCATCTTGTCCTCCGATACTAAAATATGTTTTATTCTTTTGTGTAATACTATCTGCATTATCTGTATTGGAATCGCCGGCATATTGCTAACCTAAAAATCAACACCACACACCTTCATCTACTTTACATATTGATATTGATAAATACCTAAAACATATTCAGAGGCGCACTATTATGAGCTGCAAGTTTCTGCTCACAGTATGCAAAAACTTGATAAATAGCCATTGACTATTTAATATTACTATATTCAAAATACTATTGCACGGGTTATTTTGTATACGATAGCAATAGTATGTTAAGCATATACTAAAAATATCATCCCTATGCCTACAAGCAAAACTTCCATCTTCAGACTTCAAGCTGCGTATGTTTTTATTAAGAACTGCTATTTGCTATTTATGGATTCTGTAAACTGATGCACCATTTTTGGGTCGTATACAATTAAGTGCGCAAAAGTAATTTTCAAAAAAGGAAAGCCATCAGGAACTCCGAATTAGGTAAGTGACGAAACTATCCGAAAAGGAGATCAACTGATGACTCATCTTAATTCTAATCTACCCTTTGAAAAATGCTACTCAAATTCATGACTGCTGAAGATCCTATGCTAGCGATGCTGAACTGGCTTTGCGATCAACTCATGCAAGTTGAGTTTGCAGAAGAAATCGGTGCTGGCAAATCTGAGCGCACCGAAACCCGTAAGAAGTATCGCGCAGGATACCGTCCAAGACGTTTTGACACCAGAATGGGCAGCATGTACTTGATGGTACCCAAACCACGTAAGGGAGGCTATATACCCTTCTTCGTGACTGAACGGAAACGATCCGAAGTGGCTCTGATCAATGTTATACAAGAGGCATTCATCAACGGAGTTTCCACCAGGAAAATCGAGAAGCTTGCCAAGGGCCTAGGTATTGAATCTATTTCAAGGAGCCAGGTCAGTAATATAACCAAGGAATTACAGTCTCAGGTAGATGCATTTTTGAACCGGAAATTGGATAAGGAATATCCTGTCCTTTGGGTCGATGCCCTTTACGAAAAGATTCGCGTTGATGGGCATGTCGCCAATATGGCAGTCCATGTTGTCTGTGGTCTCAGAACCGATGGTACCAGGGATATTCTGGCCGTTGAACCCATGTATGAAGAGTCCAAGTCTAGCTACAATCACATGTTTGACTCTTTGAAGGAACGTGGCTTAGAGAAAGTCTGGCTGGTTGTCAGCGATGCTCACAAAGGGCTCGTGGCCTCTGTGAAAGAATCGTTCATCGGTACTACATGGCAACGTTGCAAGGTTCACTTCATGAGAAACATCTTGGCGCATATACCTGCAAAGGAAAAGAAATCCTTTGCCGCAAAACTTAAAAACATATGGCTTCAGCCTGATGAACAAGCTGCACGGTCCTATGCAAACCTGATTATGGATGAATACGAATCCCGTTTTCCTAAAGCGATTGAAACACTGGAAGATGGGCTTGAGGACTCAATTAGATTCTACGAATTTCCTCGAATTGACTCTCGTAAGATTTCATCTACAAATATGATTGAGAGACTCAACCGAGAAATCCGCCGTCGTTCCGGTGTTGTAGGTGTTTTTCCTACTGTTGATTCATATGTCCGGCTAGTCACCAGCTACCTTATTGAATACAGTGAAGATTGGTCTACTGGTCGTTCTTATGTAAAACCTGAAACTCTTGAGCTGACTGCTTCTGAGCGCCAACAAGCAGCTTGATCGGCACAATGCCTAATTCAATACTGATGAAATTGCGCACTTAACTTGACACTAACAAAACCTTAGCTTTACATGAATTCAAAAGTATCATCATACGATTTTTCATCTAGTCCAATTATCTTAATATCGAGATTTTCTTCCTTTAACATATTTTCCAACACTTCAATAAATACACCTTTTTCATTTACGCTCTCTACGTTATATTCACCCGTTTCTTTGGAGTTTCCTCCACATTGTTCAGATATACAAGTCTTATCATAACCACAGCTAGGGCTGTAGTTAACAGCAATAATAGAGGGTATGCTATAACCGTTGTCAATATAATCCTTAAATTGTTGGATGTACTGTGTCAGCATGAGTCTACATTGGCTTTTAAAAAAGGGGGTGTCAAATTGATTTTTCACATGTCCCCATCTCTTTATTCCATACATAATCATTTCCGGACAAGGTAATTGAATTAATCCATAACCCTCACTAATAATTCTTCTTACAACTTCGTGCGCTCCTCCAAAAACTGATAGGCCTTCTACTTTAGAATTACAATTGAGCAAACAATGACAGACAACAATAATTTTTTTCTCTCTTTTCATATTTCTCTGTTTCCTCCATTCTAAATAATTACTACGATAGCAAATGAATATACGGCAAATAGTGCATAGGCTATGTAATCTATCTTCGCGTATTCTAAAGTATTTCGATACGTTCGGTTGCTTGTATCCTTAAAGCACCTAGAATCCATGGCTTCACTAATCGCAGTAGAACGATCAAAAGCAGACAAAAATACAGGTATAAGGATGGTTATTAGATTTTTGCCTTTGCTGAAAATATTGCTTCTGAAGTTCGTTCCTCTAGCCATTTGGGCATTCATTATTCTACTTGTCTCATCTATAAGAATCGGAATAAACTTTATCGCAATAATACTAATAAAAGATAAATCAGATACAGGAATTTTTACTCTTTTCAGTGGGGCCAAGATTTTATCGACGCCATTCATAATATCTGTCGTAGTAGTTGTAAAAGAAACCATTGCTCCACCAATGACCAGAAGAATAATTCTAAAAGATAAATGAAGAGCTTTATAGAATCCCTTTCTGCTAATAGTAATAATGCCATATGATTTTACAATATCACCAGAATTGGTTAGTACTTGAAAAATAAACGTAGCAAGTAGTAAGAAAAACAAGGGTTTTATGCAAGAGAAAACAGTTTTAAAAGGCACCTTTGCCAATTTAATTACTCCAGCGAGAAAGATCGCCACTATAAGGAACTCTGGTATGTCTTTTACAGTAAAAAGTAGTATTAGATATATAAATGTTGTGATGAGTTTCGTTCTAGGATCAAGAGAATGAATTATACTTTCTGTAGAAATATATTTAAGACTTTTCATTCAGACACCTCCTAGTTATTAGACAATCATAAATTTCGTCTACTGTTTCATCGATACCGACTAAACTAGCATCCACCGAAAATCCTTTATCCTTAAGGTTCCGAAGCAATATATTAGCCTCCGGGAGTATAATCCCCATAGACTCAAGCTCTTTTTTGTTTTTAAATACTTCTCTCGGAATATCATCAAATACAATCTCGCCCTTGTTAATGGCGATTACTCTATCTGCATATTCGCACACATCATTCATATCATGAGATACTAGCACAATGGTCTTGTTGTGTTTTTGATTCAAATCTTTTAGAATACCTAATATATCATTTTTTCCTATGGGATCTAGACCTGCAGTTGGTTCATCTAAAACAATAACATCTAAATCCATAGCAAGAACGCCGGCAATTGCAACTCGTCTTTTCTGCCCGCCAGATAGTTCAAACGGAGAAGAGTAAAAATTACCTTTATCAATTTTTACAGTTTCTAATGCTGCCTCGGCTTTTTTAAGACGTTCTTCATCTGATAAATCTCGATTTATCAGGCCATAGCAGACATCTTTTATAACAGTCTTTTCAAAGAGCTGTTGCTCAGGATATTGAAATACGATTGAGACTTTGTTAATTAGTTTTCCCCTTTGGTAGTCTTTCTTCGTAACTTTCTCTCCATCTAAGTATATGCTCCCTTTCGTAGGTATTTTAAGGCCGTTTAACATCTGAATAAATGTAGATTTCCCAGAACCTATATGACCAATAATAGCTATGAATTCACCATATTTAATATCTACGTTTACATTTTTTATTGCTTGGTTTTTACCATAGCTATAACTCACATTCTCTAGCCTAATCGACATAATTCTTCCACCAATTCTTCATTTGTTAAAATCGTTTTACTGATTTTCACACCTTTTTCCCTAAGTTTATTGGATATCTGTAGGATCCTTGGCAACTCAAGGCCATACTCTCTAACCTTTTTTGCTCTAGAAAAGATTTCTCTTGGCGTTCCACTCATCCGAACTTTTGACTCATCCATAACAACTACCCTATCCGCATCTATTACCTCTTCCATATAATGTGTCACCAGAACTATGGTAACGTTTGACTTTTGTCGTATCTGTTTGAGCACATTCATGATATCTTCCCGACTTTTTGGATCTTGCATTGATGTGGGTTCATCTAGAATAATATATTGAGGTTTCATTGCCAAAACACCAGCAAGTGAGACCTTTTGTTTTTGTCCAATTGAGAGCTCATCAGTAGAAGCATTTTTGATCTGGTCAATGCCAACTAAAGAAACCGCATAATCGACGCGGTTTCTAATTTCCAAACTATTTAGATTAAGATTTTCTGGCCCAAAAGCCACATCATCTTCCACTTTTGTAGAAATAATTTGGTTGTCGGGATTTTGGAAAACCACGCCAACCTTTTCTCTTATTTCATAAACCTTCTCTTCGTCAAGTGTGTCTATATTATCAACATAGAGAATACCACTAGTTGGTGTAAGGAGTGCGTTACAAAGCCTAGAGAAAGTAGATTTTCCGGAACCATTCTTTCCTAGTATGACCAAAAATTCACCCTCTGCAATAGTTAAATCCATCTCTTTAATTGCAAATACTTTCTCGATTTTTTGAGAATTCTCGTTATATTTTTCATAATAATAATCAATATTCTTCGCTTCTAACATAACGTTCTCCTTTGACAACTTTTATTCTTCGTTTTCTTGTAAAAACTCTTTTTTATACTTAAGAGGTAATGATTTAACAATATAGTAAACAATAATCATCGAACCAACTTTGTCGATTAGGTTATTTTGAATTTTCGCAACAAAGGATGCCGTGAATAAGGAAGCTCCCGCTTTTTTCAAAGATATCACAATAACATCACTCATGGTTCCAGTTAATCCACCATAAACAGCAATACCAATCGGTGTACCGATAAGTGCGCATAAGAAGCTCAGCAAAAGGCCTACTAAAAATGATTTCAATAAACTCATTTTTCTGTTTTTAAATGCAAAACCAACAATTAAACCAATCATTACATTAATAGCTGCAAACGGTAAGTTTTGGATACCAGAGAATAAAATACTCTTAATAAAACTACTCAAGAATCCAACAATCGCACCAATTAACGGTCCAAAAATTATGGCTGAAAACATGGTACCCATTGTGTCGCCATAAAAAGGTAAGTTCAAAGCTCCCACAGTAACCCCTAAAACTATGTTGAGCGCAACACACAATCCGCTTAAAACTAACTTTTTAGAATTGGAAATTTTTTTCATGATTACTCCTCTTTTCTTTATTTAGTATTTCTACACCAATCGAATTAATTCGTCAGTATCCTCTTGTCCATCAATACCATTGGTGTCACTCTTTGCATCCATCGATAAAATAAGTCACTAAATCTAAGTAAATCGAATTAAGATTTATCTGTATGCAAATCATGATACTTTAAGAAGAATATCATATTAAAATTACTTTATCCAATAGATAAATATTATACTATCTAGGCTAATCTAAATTAAACTTATGAAGCTTCTAGCCCTTGTTTTAATAGGATTTTTTAACCTTAAGTGGGAAAATCAGCCATTGAAAAAATTAGACTTTGACCAATTTTATCGGACATACTCACATTCATGAAGCCCGGCAAATTTTGTAATATAAATAGTGATATACTCTCACTACGTAAAAAAGCGAGAGCTTCTCGTTCAAGCAGGCATAAGCAAGCCAACCCCGTATTCCCCACTGTTCCTTTTATTTAAATGCACATCTCATTTCTGATACTGATGCTTATATAATATTTCCCAGTTGGCAATCTACTTACTGTGACAACTTGAGTCTATCGTCATCCGATATTTTCTTTATTATGGTCGCTTTCAGCTTAGGTAGAATCAGATGGTCTTCTGATTAAGTACATATAATGGTGTAAAAACAAAATGAGCCAAAAACTCACAACTCGGTTACAATAAATGTGCTAGCAAATACTAAACCGAGGAGTGTGAATCATGGCTCAGTACAATATTACCCTAACCGAAGAACTCTTGCACGGTCTTTTCGTCTCAGATGGAAAAGATGAAGCTTTTTCTAACCTATTGGAAGAGATATTCAACCAAGTATTGGTTGCTCAATCTAATGACCAAATTGGTGCTGCCCCATACGAACGCACCGACGAAAGGAAGGCTTACCGTAACGGATACAGGGACCGACAGTTGACCACTCGCGTGGGTACTCTGACGCTGCACGTCCCAAGACATCGTAACGGCGACTTCAGCACTGAACTTTTTGAGCGTTACCAGCGCAGCGAGCAAGCCCTGCTTCTGGCCATGATGCAAATGGTCGTGAGCGGTGTATCCTCCAGGAAGGTGGAAGACATCACCTATGAACTCTGTGGCAGGAAGTTCTCCAAGTCTATGGTTTCTAAACTGTGCGAAAAGTTGGATCCCATCGTAAAGAATTTTCAGAACCGTCCGCTCGAAAAGCATTATCCCTTCCTGGTGGTGGATGCCCTTTACCTCAAGGTACGCGAAGACGGCAGAGTACGTTCCAAGGGATTACTTGTAGCGGTGGCTGTTAACCAAGAAGGTTACCGTGAAATCATCGGTTTCAGGGTGGCAGACACAGAGTCTGAAACAAGCTGGAGCGAGTTCTTCTCATCCTTGAAGGACCGAGGTCTTAAAGATGTACATCTGGTCACTTCGGACAGCCACAGAGGACTTGTGAACGCCATCAGGAAACATTTCCAGGGTGCTACCTGGCAGAGATGCCAAACACACTTTTCAAGGAACGTGCTAGACTTGACACCAAAGTCACTGCAGCCAGAACTGAAAGAACATCTACGTAGGCTCTACGAAGCTGTTGACCTTGAAAGTGCCAACAAAGTTCGTGATGAGATTATGGACAAGTACGAAACCAAAGCATCACGTGCAATGAATCTTCTAGATGAAGCCTTTGCCGATGTCACAGCTGTTCTCAGCGTTCCCTTAAAATACAGGAAACGGATCCGAACCAGCAACGGCATTGAGCGACTAAATCAGGAGATTCGCCGTAGAGAGCGAGTCATACGGATCTTCCCGAATGAGGCTTCGGTTATCCGTCTCATTGGCGCCCTACTCATGGAACAGGACGAGAAATGGCAGACTGGCCGCAAGTATTTTGAGATGGCTCTTTACTACCAGACGTTTTCTGAATCTAAGAATTCTGCAAAGGCTGCTGCAGTCGCCTAATCTAAACTACCGAGGAATTTACACACAAATGTGGACTTGACTTATCAATCACCGCAATACATCAAAGGCTTGGTCTCTTTTCAAATAAGAAACCAAGCCAAAACGGTATACTATTTCATTTTTTACTGAAAGATTAGTTCATTCTTCTTGCTATTTATATTACTGATTTTTCTAAGCTAAGTCTACCAGGCAATCTTCCGAGTGAATTACTTATTATGATAGTAATGGTGTAACGACATTGGTCCAAATATAGGATAAAGGTAAGACCAAGGCCATGGCTGGTATCATATCGGCAATGGGAAAACTCTTGATTCCTGCAATGCGAAGCCCAGTGGCAAGGAGCAAGAAACCGCCACAGGCTTTAAAATCCATAATCATCTCTGGTGTCGTCAACGGAAAAATCAACTTGGCACCAACCGCTAGCAAGCCAAGAATTAAGAATTGCGGAACTGCAATCAACGAAACTACGGCACCCAACTGACTGGCAAAAATAGCTGCCGTAAAGAAGTCCAATATAGATTTGGATATCAAGATGGTACTGTCGCCGGTCATCCCAGCATCAATGGAACCATATATGCCGGTACCGCTTGCACAAAACAAGACGATGATGGTTACCAAGGAAGCCATGAATTCATCATGGCTCATATCTGAATGATGTCCTTCAAACAATTTCATAAACGGTTTTTGCATTTGAATGGCCAATCTATGAATCCAGTTACCAAGGTTGGTGAGTAACCCTATCGCCGTACCCAAAACTACGGAAAAAATGACAACTGGCATGTTTTTCATGAGTCCTATGGCAGCGATACCCATTCCGAATGCGCATATACCAAAAATCATGGTAAGCTCCCTTTTCAGCTCTTCCGACAACCTCTTGCCTCCAATAGCTCCCAGAATTCCTCCAAAAAACACAGATAAAACATTAATGATTACTCCAGCTGGCATAATTCTCTCCTCATAATTTAGTCAATTCAATTTATCATAGTCAAGCCTCTTTATCTAGATAATTAAATAAAAGGAAAGCCATCAGTGAACTCCGAATCAGGTAAGTTACAAAACAAACCGAAAAAAAGACCGCCTGATGGCTTGGCCTAATTTGAATGCTCCTTTTGAAAACATTCCACTTAATTTCATGACTGCTGAAGATTCATGCTAGCCATACCTACCTAGTTTTGTGAGCACCTCATAGATTTTGAATTCACAAGTGAAGTAGAGCAGGTAAATCCCAATATACTGAAACCCAAAACTGATGAAATTGCGTAGTTATCCTGATACTAACCTTCAGGTAGAAACTTGTAGCAATAAATATTATTTTTTTATACCATGTTCCGAGTTGCTGAATGCCTAATTATTTTGATTTATCGTAGCCCAAACACACTAATTGATCCTTTTTATTTATATATTTCTCCAAATTTATTAAAGCTCAAATATATATGTTCAATATAATTATCAACATTTCTAATTTTTGGTATCACTACACTTCGGGTATTCCCGTGACCAATAAGCATTCCATTCTTTATACTTACTTTGTCCGGAGAAATATCCACCCAATTATTTTGAAATAATTCTGGATTCAAGAGTGCTGCAACAGCTAGAATATCCCATAGGTATATCCCCTTACTATGAAACACTTTTTCTACCCCTTCGAACCAGTATATGGCCTGTTCATATAGCCAACCTTCAAATTTACTTCCCTCTTTCAGTTTGTCGAATCTTCCTCTGGTAAAAAATCCATCTAAACACGTATTCCCAGTAGCGATAATGAGTTTATTGGCATGTTGTAATACATGTAGCGCCGCTTGATAATGAATCGAAAAGTTCAACTCTCGTAAAGAGGTATTATTTATTATTAAAGGTTCGGTGATGCCTCCCATAAGTGAAATCGCATTTATCTTATTATAGAATGTATGGTCCAGTTGCCAGGCGTGGTAAAGATTTGTCAGGGAGCCCAAGCCAATTAACGATAGTTCTCCTTCATAAGTATTGGCCATGTCTACTAGAAACTTCGCTGCTTCATTGTCCGCACAAGAATCCGTTGTCCCTCTGTAAACAGGTATATTTTCGCATCCAATATCTTTCATAAATCTAACAGTATTCGGAAAGACTATATCCAACTCATTATTTCCAAATGTTGTGCATATACCTAAGATTTCTGTATCTTCTTGTGCCAAAGCATAGATAATGGCAAGCCCATCATCTATATCACAACCACTTACGGAAAACGTATTATCACAATCTATGATTATCTTTCTACTCATTATATAGCATCCTCTTCATAGAGACTGGCAATCTTTGCACTATCGACACCCTGCCTATGCATATATTGCAATTTTTGCATTTTTGCCATGGTCCTTATTCTTCCAAATTTTGTAAATCGGCGCTCAGAAGTTATGATCGTTGCATCAGCCAAGGCAATTTTTTGTCCATATCTTTTTATGTCCATAGACAATTGGTAGTCCTCCATCAAGGGAAGCTCTGCAAATCCTCCTAGCTGATTAAAAAAGTCCCTTTCAATGAATATACCCTGATCCCCAAAAGCTATATTCCTTACTCTCACTCTTACACTGGACATAAAACTGCATATCTTCATGAGAATGCTACTACTATCAAATCTTATTTTAAAACAACCAACTTTATAACCTTCTGAAATTATCCTTTCAATTTCAGCCAATGCACCATCGGATAAAAGGCTATCTGAATGTAAGAATAATAGTATATCACCACTAGCTAGCGATGCCCCGTGATTCATTTGATAGGACCTACCCTTTTTTGATGAATAGGACAGCATATATTTTTCTGCAAGTATCTGATCAGTCCCATCATCGCTGCCACCATCTACAAATATAATTTCACAATGAGGCTTAAATTGTTCCATATATGACATAAATGCTTGGATGTTTGTAGCTTCATTATAAACAGGCACAATTATCGAAATTTTAGCTTGTCTATTCATATTCATAAAAATACTCTTTCTTTATCATGTCCAAAAATTCTTCAGATAAGTAAGATTTTATTTTTGCATAGGTGTATTCATTTACGATGATTTTATTGGGATCTTGGTAAGCCACATAGGCCATAGCGCACCAAGTAATCCCCCGCAAACAGTTTATAGCCACATAATTTTTAACAGATTGCCATAGCTCACTTGCGTCTTTATATTGATTGGAATTTCTACAATATTCTTTTATAAAATGATTAATTTCTTCTCGGGACAAAATAACATCTGTTTTCCAAAATGTTGTTGTTGGCGCTAGAAAATGCCCTAAATCTTGCGCTGGATAAGCACATATTGGCTTTTCCCAGTCCACTAAATAGTTTGCACCATTCTTACCATTAATAAGAAAATTGCCAGAGTTCAATTCTGTATTTATGATGCACCTATATCCAATATCATCCGTATCGATATTTTTACCATATTCTAATAAATCAATAATTTTATCGCTTATTCTTTGGTCCACATAGTCTGAATTTCTATATTTTTCAAACAGGTTTAAACATTCTTCATAAACAGATACGATTGGATTTTTAGGTTTCAATAAAGTATTTGCTTCAGGGACAGGTTCATTGTGAATATCTGCCAAAATCCTAGCCGCTATTTCTAAGTCGCTCCGATAATCCAAATGCCTTCCTGGAAGATATTCCATTACTAAAAAACCATATGGCACCAATTTTTTTCTATCATCATAATAGATTGGTCTCGGTGTCCTTTTTGTTTTCTCTAGCAATACTAGAGCGTCATATTCATATTTAATTTGGTTTTCGAGGTCCATTTGACTATCTGTTGCCACTCTTAAAACCAAATCTTTGCCATAGGTTTTTGACCTAAAAAAATAATTAATATTATATTCCCCTTGACCTAAAATGCTAAATCCCACATCATCAATGCCGAATCTATCCTGAAAATATTCATCTTGTTCTATCGTGCCTAAACATAGTTTATTCATTCTCTTCATTACTTTCCATAATCTGGTTTACAATTTTTCGTGTGTTGCAACAAGCTATATGTTCATCACTTTTTAAAGCATTATATAGGCGTATAAGGTCTTCTCTATCATCTATATCCAATAGAATATTTCCTATCCCATAGCTCAATCCTAGACTTTCCATATTTTCGATTGTTTTTTCAAAAACGGAACTCTTACTATATTCTATTTTGAATATATCGTGATTTTCCGTTTTCATGCCAATTAAGTAGTATCCCCCATCAAATGTGGGCGAAATAACCATTTCCTTATCTTCCAGAATATTAAACGCCTTTTCCAAGTCCGTTTTATGTATCAGGGGAATATCACTGCCTATAAGAATCACTTTATTATAGTCTTCTAAGGCGCTAGCTATGGCATGATACATTTTTTCTCCTATATCCTGTCCTTCTTGTTTGATGAATTGAATATCATTATGAACAATATTTTTTAGAACCTCTAAATCGCCAGCTCCTGCATAGCTAATGATGATATCGATTCCCATTTCTCTTATACTATCATATATGTCCTTTATAAAAGCTGTCTGGAGTTCAACACAAATCTCTTTTGTCAAAAAAGGTACTAGTCTAGTTTTTACTTTTCCGATTTCAGGAATTTTTGTAAATAAAATAATCCCTTTGTCTTTCATAACTATTCACTCCCTCTTTCATAACTTACTCCACTCAAAGCAATTAATAGATCATTGCGAAATGGCTATCCACCATCTTATTTAAGTGAATAGCCATTCTTATGCTAGTTATGCTGTATACTCCTAGCCGTCTTTCTTCTACATTTCTTGCCACTGCCTAGTGTAACTATTTTCCCTTATACGTTCTCATCTCTACAAACAATGCGTTGTAATTACTTTCCTATACTTTTTCCCTTAAACCTATTCACCCATCGAAGCAGTAATGTTTGATTTGTTTTTTTCATGTTATCATAATTATCATTAAACAATAAATCCAATATATGGTAGGAAGTCTTTCCACCCTTCTTCATGGATTCTACACATTCTTGGCAATAGGTAATAATATACTCTGTATTCGCTTCTTGTGCTCTTCTATTGGTATGGGCTTTGGCAATTTCGTCATGGGTTATTGAAACCATACCACCGGCTCCACAACAAAGTGTTTTTCCCTTGCTATGCTGCATTTCCTCTACTGTAAGCCCTAGATCTTCCATTATTTTTCTAACAGAATAATGCATATTTTCTTCTTTTCTGATGGGGCAAGGATCATGAATCGTAAACTCTTTGTCTAAATTTCTAAACCTACCCACCTTGTCTTCTGGTATTCCCAAGTCTGCTATAACTTCCCATAGGGAAATAACCTCAATACCTGGGCTATTATTTTTAATCGTAATATAGCAATTGGGACAACATGTAATAATTCTTTTTATGCCTTTGGTTTGAAATTCTTTCGCAAGAATCCCATAATAGGAATCAAATTCTTCTTTTTTCCCCATATAGCTAGTCGGTTTTCCACAACATTTTGTATATATACCAATACCATCTATTTTCTCTCTAAGATAATTATAGGTGTTCTGTACCGTTTCAGGACTATGTGATAAAAGGGCACACCCTGGAAATAATATTGTGTCAGATTGTAAATTTCGGATGTCGTCCGTGAATAGACTAGAGAAACTGAGTTTTTGATGCAGTTCTACACCTCTAAGATTGAATTCTTTAGGGAGCTTACCATCATAGTTATCTACTGTATTTCTACGCAGTTCTAAAAATAAACTCTTTAAATCCACCGATGTTGGGCAAACTTCCGTACAATACCCGCATAACATACACGAATAGGGTAATGACGGGCTGAATGTCCCTGTAGATTTAAGCTGTCCCAACAGAGTCTTGGGAGAATCAGAAAATGTATCTAGCATGGGACAGCCTTCCATGCATTTTTTACAGCCTATGCATTTTTCTTCTTCTTGAATTATCAAATTCATACTTTTATCTGACAATTTCATGTTTTTCATCTCCCAATCATTTCTCGCAATCTAGCACAGCATCCTACCCTAGCAATAGTTAAAGAGAAGAGTTGCATCCATATAAAACAACCCTCCTATGCTTTTTTATCTTTCAGATTCTTATTCCTATCCATCCAAATCTTTCTTGCCGTAAAGCCTAAGGCACTAACTCCAAATAAAATCAACAGGCCACTTACAAAAGTAGATGGATTAGAAGATTTGGCTGCTGCATACGAATATACAATGGTTGCCGGTAATTGTCCCAAACCTGTCGCTAAAAAAAATCCCCCAAAAGTCATGGGTGTCAAACCAGCAGCATAGCTTATGGGATCAAAAGGTACAAATGGCAATAGTCTGGCGACAAAAATTGTATTCTTTCCATATTTTTCAAAAAAGATCTCTACTTCATCGAGAGCCATTTTACTGGCAAATTTTTCCGCAACCCCTCTACCATAAAACCTAGAAATACCAAAACACAAAGCAGCACCTGCCATAGCACTACTCCACGAAAGTATGGCACCCTGCCACCATCCCCAAATTGCAGCATTGGCAAAGGTTATAAAAAATGCAGGTATTGGTGCAGCGACTGACTGTACTATCATCATCGCAAAAGAAATAGCAACGGCCCATGCACCATAGGATTTAATGTACAGTTTTACCGATTCTACATTTTTAAAAGCCATAAGCATATTCATCAATCCAGTATTTAGGGGTTTAAAAAAGATGAATAACAGTATGGCGACAGCTAGAAGCAAAAGTTTTAGTAGTGTGGCTTTTTTAATTTTTTTCATTTATACCTTCCTATCCTTTTTATATCTTTTCACAATGACTATTAAAACTATAAAAGATAAAATTAGTCTTATATAGATCGCGGATATCTCGTAGGCATGACTAAAATAACCATTTTTTATGGCATACAAGACTGTAGTTCCTGTAATCCAAATGATTGAGTTTATCATGTACTTTTTAAAATTTATACGCATGATTCCGCCGAAATAACTCATCAAATCAAAGTTTATTGGTAGCAGCCTTATCAACACATTCACCAAATTACTTTGCGTGAAATTATTCATTTTTAATTTTCTTCTATTGATCTTACAAATGCTTGATGTTATTGTACTTGGCCATAACGCTTTTCCAATATCATAGCAAATGTATGCCCCTATGATTCTTCCTATGATGCTTACACTAGCACCTAGCATTTCTCCAAATACTGTCGTGTTTGCAAAAATCATCGTTTCGTACTTAAAAGGAAATATCAAAGCTTGAACGATCATTAAGGCTATTGCAACGATCGGTCGCATAAAGCCAAAGGAATTTAAATATCCTATGGTGAACGCGGAACCATTTGAGGTAAAGAGCATCATAATTTGGCTGCTAAAAGACTTAAAAACATCCGATACCATATATAGAATGATTAGTACTAGCAGAATTATCAAATACATATTTTTTTTACTTATGATACTTTGTTTCTTCTCCAATTGAATACCTTCGCCTTTTTGTGTAAACATTGCCGACAAAATCGACATGTATTCCATAAACTAAATAGAAACTAACCCCTGGTCCTACTGAGGTATTTTTAATATCTACCTGCTCTATTTGGTAGCGCAATCTACTACATTGTTGATATTTCCACTCGTATATTTTAAATATCCATAGTGTTACCTCCCAGTTATTTTTCGATATCGTTGAACAGCCGGTCAGTACACTATGGATTTTATTACTACAATATTAGTCTGAGATCAATTCTTTACATTTCTACGTCGTTATGAGCACACCAGGTATAGTAAGAGCCATCATAGTTCTGTGCATTGTCATAACCTAACATTTCCAAAACTAACTGCATATAGGCAGATCTAATTCCGGCTGTGCAATATGCAACGATTTGGTCGTCTTTCGTAACACCTGCATCTGCAAACATAGAATTAATATCATCGTTTGATTTTAAATAGCCGTCTTCATCAAATAAATCTGTAAATTTGATTTGAATCGCACCTGGTAAATGTCCACCTTGTGCTTCTCCATAATAAACGCCACCCTCATATTCTTTGTCTTCACGAACGTCGATGATTACGTAATCGTCTATTGCTGCTTCGAGTTCGTTGGTATTAACGACATATTCATAATCTAAAGCATCAATTTTTACTTCTACTGGGTCTAGTTTGGTAACATCTTTTGATTCACTTAATCCTGCAGCGAGAAGTGCGTTTAAACCACCATCTACCATTTTCAATTGATCATAGCCTGCTGCTCGTAAGGTCCATAAGATTCTTGCATCTTCGCCCCAACCTTTTGGTCCTTCTGCAAATAAAATTATTTCTTTATCTTTGGATAAGCCTAGGTTACCAAGTCTTGTAGCTAGTTCTTCTGGTTGAAGAATTAAACCCCAATCATAGTCCCCTAATTCAACATTTTCTACATTCGATAAATATTGCCAAGTGGTTGCAATTGCACCTTCAACTGTGCCGCCTTTGGCCGCATCTTCACCCCTAGCATCAACTAATATTGCATTACCAGCTTCAAATTGCTCTTTGGCTGTATTGCCATCGATCATATACTCGCCTTCAAATGCAGTTTCCTTAACTTCAGCGGACCCATTTGAACAAGCCACCATAGATAATGTAATAACCAAAACTAAAACTAGGGACATTATTTTTTTTGTATTCATTTTATGCATCTCCTCGTCACTTTTCATAATCATATCTAAACTAAATTATCAATATTCTTTACGCCTTGGTTTCCTTTATTATATTCCTCATATACCAGCTCCTTTCAGCTATGACAACTTATATATCTCAAAATAAATCATCTGATTTTCTTTATAGAATTATACCTTTCTATGCTTCTTCATGGTATGCTTCGCTTTTTATTTTAGCATTCTTCCTGTTAATCAATTTTTTAAATATCAAGGATGCTATAAATAATACAACCAACATAATAAGTGCTTGATAAAAACCTTTAGAACCTACATCGTTCGTTTTATCTCCTAGATTTGTGTATACAAAGATTCCAGGCAAGGAACCAATTACAGTTGCTATTGAAAAATCCCTCAGTCTAATATCCGATAAACCTGCACTATAGCTAACAACTTTGAAGGGAAATAGGGGAACTAGCCTAAGCACCAAAATCAGCAGTAAACCACCTAATCCATTGTCTTTACTAAACAAAACCAGGTCCTTTTTGATCAGCTTTTTAACAACATCCTGGCCTAATTTTCTAGCGATTAAAAACGCTACAATACCACCTAGCAACGACCCTATGGATGTAAGAATAATACCACCCGCTAAGCCATATACCATCCCACCGCCTATCACAAGAACTGAATCCGGAAATAGTATGAGCGGAAGCAAGGTTAGCAAAACTAGATAGACTATTGGCCCCAACTTTCCTTTACTTAAAATAAAATCCTTTATCTCATTAGGACCGTAATTATTTAAATTTAACCTGTTAAATATAAACACCATGAAAACAACAATCATTCCCAGGATGAGTATTTTAAATAACGGCTTATTCAATTTATTTTTCATCCGTCGCAACACTTTCTTTTAATTCTATTGAGGCTTGAATACCATATAAATTCATATGATATTTTCACACAAACAGCTATCGGGCCAATCATCATATTAGAGGATATCATCCCTGTTTTTACATGTAAAATAAATAAAACTGATAGTTCAAAGAACTTCATCAGTTTTATCTATGGCTAATTCATTTAAATTCCAAATGCCAAACCCATTCCTATTGGATTTGGCATTTTCACGAAGGGTATATTGGAATTAGGCTGAGACATCGTCATGTTCCTTTTGCTTAATCCTTTTTGCGCACTTCATTGCAAATGGCCGAATTTTCTTGCCACCTACATTCTTCTGTATCCTTTACAATCTCGTCCTGCACATTCGACTACTTTTTCATCTTGTCTCTCCCAAAATAAAGAAGCCCCAGAAAAGACCGTATCTTATGATGGTATTTTCAGGGGTTTCCTTTGTATCAATACTAGAATTTAGACCGGTCTAATAACTCACAGATACACTTTTGGGAAGTAATATGCATTCTGAATATCTATTCGAATATTACTATCTTATGAGATTACGCATTACTCTACCAGGTAGTTTTTAATTTTCTCTACTATATAATACGAATCCGTTAGGAATATTTCGACCATTTATTTTGTTTGCAGCGGAAGGTTTACTTATTTCCTGCCCATTATAATACAATATACTAGATGAACCACCATCTAAGTTACAAGCCTGAACGGCCCCATACCGTTCCATAATCTGGGCAAGTTCTCCCACAGTACAGCCAACAGAATAGCCCGGCATACGTCCATCGATTATTAGTAGTAACACTTCGCCATTCGGGGTCTGACCTATAGCCGTTCTAGGCTGGATTCCCCATCCAGCAGATCCCGTAACGAGAACTTCCCCATTAATAATGAGAGCCGGCTTAAATTCTACTGCATCGCGAAAAGAAAAGGATGATTCTTCTCCGCCAATTTTTAGTTTGTTTTGAGAGTCAAACCCTACTTTCTTATTTGTGCCATTCAGTGCATCATTTAAAGTCTTGCCCTCACTAACCACCAATCCAAAAACCATCCCTCCATTACCATGGCCAGAAGGGTCGTAAAAGCCACTAGCATTAACAGCTAAGATAGCTTGATTATATTGAGCAATATCTGCAATAATTGCCCCTTTTTCGCCAAAACTTTCACTTAATCCAACACCTACCCTAGAGGGATCTTTTATGATAGCTAACCTGCCCACATAACCATCACCTTCTATTTTAATAATGGACAAGGCATTTTCAGTATCAATGGCTAAAACCTGGTCACCATGAATGGTTTTTATGTTTATATCTTTTTCCTGAAGACTGGTCTTATCGATTACTAAGAAACGATTCTCATTAAGAACTTCGTCTGCATTTGCTTCAATATACTCTTCGAAACTTTGCTCATCAATTTCACTATAAATTTTGTAAAAATTCTTTTCTGCTTTGTCCCAGGGCTCATATAAATCGTTTTTAGAAAAAGGAAATATAGTCCAGTCACTCTCTAATCCATTTTGAAAGTTTTCTTGGCCACTGCGTTCAAGTAGCACCTTCTCAATTACACTTTCTGGAATAAAATTTGTAGCTAACCACTGATGATCCATAGTACTCATCGCTGTTTCTATATAAATCGTTCGCCACTTAGCGATAAAAGCTATATTGGAAAAAACAGCAACACTGTACAGTATTATTAGTGTCATAAGGAGTACTAGGATTCTTTTAATTATTTTGAATCTCTTAGAATTATTCATATTGTTTATCACCTTTTTTCTCCATAAGCCTTAATACAGCTTTTTTTGAAGACCTCATTATACCACAAATAATAATAATTAAAGCATTATCTCTAGACCTTATTTACGACTAATTTTTATTGTTGTGCAGCTGATTTGAAAGCGGATTTTTTATGTGTCAACGCCTATAAAACTATAAAGAAAGGCCACACCAGCTGAAGCTGTGTGACCTTCTTCAAATAATTGTAATCGTGCTTTAAACGCTTTTCAACTTGCTTCCATAAACTATTAATAATCTTCATCACGAACAGGACATCGCTAGCACGTTCAGCCTGTTATAAAACTTTTAAGATGTGGACAACCCTGTTCGATTATATGTAAAATCCCTTTTGGTTATAGAAGGTAATAAACGCCTTCATCTATTTAATCAAAGATACAGGCTTATCTATATTGCCCATTTTATTCAGTATTTACATTACTTCAATACCTGCTAAGGCGCTTGGCTTTCTTGACTACCTTAGGAAGTGTAAAAGAGTGTGCAGAATTCTTATCAACATTAGTTGCCCTTGGATTACGTTCAAAAAAAATTTAATGCCTTTTCAAAGACCTTCTTTGCAGCGTTATGGGAACTTTTTACACTGAAGTAGAAATCTTTTGTAGGACCAGTAAGACAACTGCTTTGTAAGAAAACACCATTCATTTTTTATCTTAAGCTATAACTCATCCATTCTGCAACTATCATTTTCTTATGAAAATGCTTCTCAATCGTTTATTTATTATTGACCCATCCCAATGTACTAACCCATTACAATTGTATGCCTACTTGTAAGCCCAAATTTTTCCATCACTTATGCTGTATTTCTATAACTTAGTGGATTGCATCTAGCCATCTGTATCACCCTATTTTTGATTATTAGGGCTATTTTTTTTAAACATGGCGTAAGTTTGCACAAGAAACCAATTTATCAATACCGTCTCACATAATGATTGCTATATAATCTACCAATGGGATTCTTTATCCAAACTTTTTAAGAACCCTTAGTGCACGAAGGGTATTGAATCTGCTAGGGGAGCCAGTCTTCTCCATATCAAAATGCACCAATCCCGGATGTTTTGCCTGCACAGGCCATATTCCATTTTTTCTTTTTTTCGAAATAAGTAACTCGATGGCCTCATCCATACGAGAATCATACGTTGAACCTGCATCCACAAAATACAATAAGGCTCTTAGTATGTCATATCTCCATCTCGAAGGAAAGGAAAGCATCATCCATCTTTTGTCTATGATTTCTCCCGTCTTATCAGATTTATATAGTCTGTGTACTAGTAAAAACTCCTCAGCATTTTTCTTAACCTTTTCTAATTCATAAGCCCTATATTGGTATCCCGCTTTAATATATTCACAAAAACCTTCAAGAACTGAGATTGTAGTATGCATGGAACTATGACTCGCTTTTTTTCTACAATTGAAACCACCGTCAGGCATCACATTATCCAACAAATAGTCAATGACTGACTTGAGATCATCTTCAGGTACTCTAAAAAAAGAAGCATAGTTAAGAAACATTCCATTAACACAGATATCACCAGACCTAATTGTCTGTGATTCACTTATACTACCATCTGGAGATTTGCAATGGCTGAGAATAAGTCCTAGTGTATCCATTATCGGTTCGACAGATTCAATTTCTAGGTATCTCAAATCCAGTAAAGTATAATGAGAACAAGTCCACCTGAGCTGATAAAAGTCTTTTCCCCAATGGCCAGTAGAATTCCGCGCATCCAAAAATGATTTACCCCAACCTTCTGTTGTTATTCTTTTCCTCAAACGAATAAGGGCTTCTTCTTTCTCACCCAATAAGTACTTTCTCGTCAAATATTGGATACTTACATCACCTTCATGAAGCCACTCTACAATAGCATCCATTGTCATAACCTCCATTTATTTTAGGCTATAGGACTCATAAAAAACTCCCCTCACGGTAAACAGCTAATTCTTTAACTATCTACTAGAAGGGGAGTATATCATTTGTTTAAATACTATTTAAGATAATGTTCCATTGATCTTATTTTACAAGTCAATTTTGGAAGCTGGTCGATGGTTACATATCCTGGTTCAGCATTAATTACATCGGGTATTCTATTTACAATCTGTGAACTCGTTCCCAGTAATGTTGGAGGATTATCGTTTCTAACATGAATGTTAGGTTCACCTTTAATCCACCATTCATTAGTATCTATTTCACCAGGTTCATATACTTTAGCAATCTGCGTAGCTTTAAAAAGTATCCCCTCTTCTGTTTCAATTTCTATGGTGTTATCCAATCCGATAACATCACCTGCCGGTATTGTACCTTTCATTACTTTGGACTCAATATCATGATCAAGAATTATTGGTTCCACAATTTCTTTTATACTTTTTGTTGTCAGTCCAAGAGCTGAAATTTGGTTTTCCAAATCCATTCTCAAACAAACTACTTCGTCTCCTATCGGAAGCTTTTCGCCTTTTTCTATCATTTCTCTGATATCATCTGCTTTTCTTCCAACAACATAATAGTCTGCTACAAACGTCGGAAATTCATCTGTGTTAATACTAACCTGACCCTCAATAGAATCTATCCTATGTGATGCACCTGTCAAATTTGTAATCATATTTGCCCAGAATACATCCTGCATTCCGGAGCCTGTAAATGTCACTCCGTTTTCTTTTGCAATTCTATCCAGTTTTGCTGCTAATACGGGTGAAGAAGTCCATGCATATGAAGCTTCTTCTGAGGTGGTAATTACATTTAAGCCTGCCTCAAGACATTTTTTAACGTGAGGAAATATTGTTTCCAGTGATGTGGCTACTGCCACCAATGCGATATCTGCTCCTGTTTCTGCAAGAACTTTATCAGCATCGTCGGATATTATTACATTCAATTTACGGCCTGCTCCTATTACATCTCCCAGGTCCTTCCCGACATTTTTAACATCAATTGCATCGGTGATTATTACCCCTTTTTCGGTCATAAACTTTGCAATATCTTTTCCAATGTTCCCTATTCCGTAGCTTACTGCTTTAATTTTAGGCATTATAAAATCTCCTTTGTAATTTTTTATATTCCATTACAAACGTTTGCATTACATTTTACAGTTTTATTTTACTATCAGTTATACACCTTGTCAATTAAAAAAGATAAATCACTTGCTCTGACGTATTTTGCTTGATCATACAATCAAAGGCGTTACCTATACGATGCTTATGTAATATTTACAAGCTTACGGTGACCGACTTGCGTCTATAGTCATCCGGTACGATTCTATGTTGCTTTATTTTGATCGCTTTCAGCTTAGGCAGAATCAGATGGTCTTCAGGCAGTCTAGTATTTCCATCCACTTTGTTTATCACGTAACTTCTTTGTTATCTCTCGCATATTTCTAGAAATTCTTTGTTACTTTCGCTACTTTAATAACGGCATGTCTATGGTCATGTATTGCGGAGAAGATACGAAAAACCAATCAACTAGAGCTAACAAAAACCATACTAGATTTCTCTAGTATGGTCGTGGGTTTCATTGGTGGAGATGAGCTGAAGCAGTTCTAATCCACCAATGTTTAAATCACTTTGTAGAATTGCCAAATCATTGCCTTGTTTTTCCAAGTAAATTCTTGCCAAAAGACAGCAATTTTCAACGCATTCAACCAAAGGCTTACCCTTACTATTATGACTTACGGATTTCCAAAAAAATAGCCTTGTATTAATTTACCCTATACGCAAAACAAGGCATCCCCTATTGCAACTATTTAGTTCTCATCACATTACTTTTGCCATCTTTTATTTTTCTGGCTGCTCGGTGTATAAGCTATCTTGTTTTGTTATATATTCACTTAAATCGGAAGTAGTAATTTTTGTAAGTTCTGCTAAATTACAATAAGGTGTTTCTGTAAATAGGAAGCCAAAAGGATTTTCGGTTTTTGTATAATCAAGTTCTCTAAGACAAAGGATTTTTATAAAGTCTTTTTTAAGCATTTCAAAATCAAATATATCTCCAATAGAGTAAGAAGAAGGTTTATTAAGAAGAATAAGCGTATATTTCTTGTCGTCTTTGCCCTTTAAAAGTTCTTTCCAATCAGGACGTTTATTGTTGAAATAATAATCATAGGTGAAAAAACCAAAGGCAAAATTGGTAATATCCGTAGTACTCCAGCCTGCAAATCTTAGCGGGTTAAACTCAATTGGGGCAATTTCATTTTTTTCATTTACTCTAACTTCTGCATGAAAAGGAAAATTTTTCACACCCAATACTGCATTAATACTATTTAAGTAGTCTTCGAACACTACGACATATTTTTCTAGTATTTCTTTGCTTGTGTAATACAAGGTGTCACTAACATCCGACTGTGACAAAAACTCGTGTACCATAATATTTAAAACCACAGCTTGACCATTTTCATCAAAATACGCATCAATAGCATATTCATCACCGGTTATATATTGTTCTAAAATGAATTCATGTTCTCCTACAACCGTTGTTGGGAATATACTTTTCCATTTTCCATACGATTCTTTAATATCCTCAATAGCAGTTTTAAAGTCTAGCTCATCACTAAGAGCATACACTCCAGCGCTAAAGAAGCCTACGACTGGCTTTAAGATAAGAGGAAATTTACTCTTGTCAATCTCTAATTTTTCTAAGTCATCAATGCAAACTTTTTTAAAATAAAAACTTGGGTAAAGAGAACTAATTTTTTCTCGAAATGCAAACTTGTCTTTCATGATATTAATACTGTTTAGTAAAGACTTATCGTCTATGTTCTTTTTAACCCAATCGAGGGAATTCTCAGAAAGAGTATAAAGCCGTGAGTTTTTATCAAATATTTTAATAAAATCCGTATCACTAATTAAATTAAAGGAATGTTCCTCATTTTCCCTAATTGAAATCTGACTTTTCAAAACAGGTATTTGGCAAAGGTCCAAATAGTTTTTTAAATCTTCTGAAATATAAGGTTTATCAATAATAATCATTATCGTGTTCTCCTTTATGAACTTATGAAAAAGTCCATCTTGTACAATCCATCCACAGGAGTTCTATCCCTGTAGTTAATACCACGAAATCTTTTGCTTTTGTTTTGTCCTTTCAAAAAATTCAAATTCGAGAGCTCAATCGTTGTATCATAAATACATCACCCGGCCAGATATTCCTACAATTAAGGTACTTACAACATCGTAATGCTTCTAGCTAGCTCTCTCCCCCCAACACACTATATCCACATGCATGGGATGCATAAACATATTCATACCATTCAGAGAAGCTGCGTGCATTTATCTATATATACCTGAATTTTATGCCTAAAATACATAAAAGCCTTTGAAATCAAAAGCTTTTATGTATCACTATTAGGGTTTAGATTTAGTATCAAAATCGTATATCACTCTTCCACCACACTCCAAATACAGTGGCCAATACTTTTGTCCCAATGGAACCTTAAGGTTACTCTTCAAATAATACCGATACCGTGTAAGTCACCGTAGATCTATCTTCAGCACTGACTGTATATTCTACGGGGTCTGTAAAATCATTTCGTGACCATTTCGACTGTGTTCGGCCATTTACAGTTACTGTCGATCCTTCTGAGTTGGTAAACTCTGCACAAAGCCAAGTCAGTTTTGTCCCAAGAGGTACGATTAATTCAATCGTCTTATTGTCTTCATCTATTGTGCCAATTACCGAAGGGTCTAACTGATGCAAGCTGAATTCTGAGATTACTTTATTGCTTGAAAATACAGCGGGCAATAACATATCCCCTTCTTCACCAGTTAGCTTGAGGGCTGCTCCTACTATCTTGTCTATTGCTTCTGGTTGTCTAGCAATTCCCTCATACACGGAGCTAAAACTCAATGCTCTGGCAGCTTGTACCTTTGGATCTGACATATCACCAGCTTCTCCTGTTAGCGTTAAAGCTGCCGTTTCTAGCTTTAGGTTTGCCCTGGGTTCTCTGCATATTGCTGAATACAGATCACTCAAACCAGTTACTCTAGCAACCTGCACCTCAATAGAAGACATATCACCATATTCACCAGTTAGCGCTATGGCTGTGTCTACTAACCTATTGTTTTCATCTGGCTGCTTAGCTATTGCCATATACAATTCACCAAAGCTTAAAGCTCTAGCAGCCTGTACCTCTTTCGATGACATATCGCCATATTCACCGGTTAACGCTATGGCTGCTCCTATTAGCTTATCACTTGCTGATGGATTTTCGCCTATCGCGTAATACAAGGCGCTAAAACTTTCTGCTCTGGCAGCTTGCACCTCTTTTGATGACATATCGCCAGCTTCGCCTGTTAGCGCTATCGCTGCAGCGATTAGTGCATCACTTGCATCTGGATTCGTGATTATTGCTCCATACAAGGCACTAAAACTGGATGCTCTAGCAGCTTGTACCTCTTTCGATGACATATCACCGGCTTCTCCTGTTAATTGAGTGGCTGCAGCTATTAGCATCTCACTTGCGGCAGGTCTATAGGCTATCGCTTCATATAAAGCACCGAAACTTGAAACTCTAGCAATCTGCGCCTCTTTCGATGACATATCGCCAACTACACCAGTCAGCTCGATGGCTGTATTAATTAGTTCATCACTTGTATCCGGATACATAGCGGCTATTGAAGTGTACAAGGTACTGAAGCTTGATGCTCTAGCTGCCTGCACCCCTGCATCAGACATATGACTTGCATCTCCAGTTAGTTCCAAGGCTACATTTTTTAGCATTTCACTTGCATCGGGTTTGTTGGCTATTGCTTCATACAAAGCACTGAAACCAGAAACTCTAGCAATCTGTGCCTCTTTCGATGACATGTCTCCAACAGGACCAGTTAAGGCGATAGCTGTATCAATTAGCTCATCACTTGACTCTGGATATGCATCGGCAATTGAGGTGTACAAGGTACTGAAACTTGATGCTCTAGCAGCCTGTGCCTCTTTCGATGACATATCTCCAACAGGACCAGTTAGTCTTACGGCTAATTCTTTTAGAATACCAGTTGTTGCAGGATTGCTGCCTATTGCTTGATACAAGGTACTGAAGCTTGATGCTCTAGCGGCCTGTACCCCTGCATTCACTTCTGCACCTACCATTTCCTTAGCTGTTCCTGTTAATTCTAAGGCTATTGCTTCTAGCATATCACTATATACTGGATAACGGGCTATCGCCATATACAAGGTACTGAAGCTTGATACTCTAGCGGCCTGTACCTCGGCATCTGACTTATTACTAGCTCCTCCAGTTAGTTTTATGGCTGCATCAATTATCTCATCACGTGCTACTGGCTGGCGACTTATTGCTGAGTATAAATCGCTGAAGCTTCTTACTCTATATACTTGCGCGTTCTTTGATGACAGATCACCAGCCTCACCTGTTAGTTTAATAGCACCTGCTATTAAACTATCACTTGCTTCTGGCTGTCTGGCTATTGCTTCGTACAAGGCGCCAAAGCTATATGCTCTGTACATCTGTACTTCCTCAGATGACATATTCCAAGCTTCGCCAGTGAGCTCTCTTGCAGCTCTAAGTATCTCCATTCCTGCTTCTGGTTGCCTTGCAATTGATGAATATAAGACACTAAAGCTTCTTGCTCTCATGGACTGAACATATGCTACATCGGTTGAGAAAGTATCTTGACTAGTTCTCCTTTTATTTTCGCTATCAACGGTTTTAGAAGTTCCTGCTGGAACTGTTTTTTTGCCTGCTTTAATACCTTCCGTACCCTCAGCAGCTTCAAGGAGTGTGCCGTGTGTCGTTACATATAAGTTATTTGCATTCGCAATAACAGTACTGACATCGCCGTCCCCGCTGATTTTTACTCCATTTCCCTCTACCGTAATACTTTCAACACTAGCTCTTTCGTAAATGATAACGTTCGATTTTTCAGCTTGAACACAAATATTTTTAACCTTTGAATTCTTAATTATCACTGTTACGTTCGGTGCGATAACGTTTATCGATTCTACATCACCTTCAATGATAACATCATCACTACCATCTACAATGACATCACCAATTTCAACCCCATCTTCAGTATATAACCTAGTTCGTCCATCAACACGCGCTATGACTATATTTTTTACTTGGGAACTTCCAATGATTCTGATGGAATTCACACCACCACCACGGATAACGGTTCTCCCGGTAACGACAACACCATCCAGTGTTACTTCTCCATCTCCAACACCATCTCCAATAATCAAATCCCCCTCAATCATAATATCCTTTAATATCACATCGGGTACATTTATCATTAAGCTACCAGTAATATCCTCAGTATATGTACCTGGTTCCTTAATATAATTTTTCAAAATATTATCCATTACCTGGGCAAACTCAGCTCTTGTAATGAATTGCTTTGGATTCAGCTTACCATTTGATCCAACAGCATATTCTGCTTCCACAACTGAAGAAGTTGCTTCTTTTGCCCACGGGCTGACTGAATTTTTATCTATGAAAGCATCTAAGGCCTGTTCTGAACCTTCAGACAATTTAAATGCTTTGGCAAGCACCGTAAAAACTTCCTCGCGTGTAATGTTGCTGTCTGGATTCAGTTCATTATCACAACCAGCAAAAAAGTCTAGATAAACTGCTTTTTGCATATCATCATAATACCAGGCATTGATGTCTACATCTTGATACTGGTCTAAAGAAGCAAGCCCCGTTGCACCAAATGCTTTGTTCATAATAGCTGCCATTTGTGCTCTAGTAAGATAGTCATTGGGCATAATGAACCCGTTATAGCCAGACAACAAATCGTTACTAACAGCATTGCTAAGTGCTACTGTGGACCAATCACTTGGCATATCAGAAAACCATGCCCTATCATTTCCTGCATCGCTGTCTATTGCCGCATAAGATGATACCGGTACTGTCGTAAAAACCATAAGCATTATTAGGATAATGCTTACCCTTCTGTTTCCAAAAACCATGTCTTCTTGCTCCTGTCTTATCACATTTATTTAACTTTCTATCATATATAATAATTCATAATTATTCATAATGGTAGATTTATATTAATAAAAAGTGAATAAATCTTGATTGTAAAGTGGTCTACATAGATTACTCTCGGTCAGACCATGTGCTTTTTTGTATTTTTAGAGTCCTGTCATTACTAATTCAACTCAGTCAAAAAACAAAAATAACAGGGGGTTCCCCTGTTATTTATTAATTTCTTACATATTCTCTAATTGTCTACTACAAATTCCTAAACTTCTTCCACTCATTGCACTGGTACTATTCTACCTGGCCCTAACATAACAGTCCTCTTCCTTTGCCTACCCTAGTAGGGCTGTTCCATCTCTTTTTGGCATATCAGTCATTACCGAATTGTTTTTCATATGCTATCGCAGAGTCTATTTTAGGTATAGCCAATAGCATTTACTTTCTTGAACCTTAAAAACCGTCGCGTAAGTATTTTTTCCTCAAGCGGCAAACGTTGCCCTTATGTCTCCATAAGAGATTGTAACTTCATTTAGGCAGCCATGCATTAACGAACCCTTACGACATACTCTTATGTATATAGACTGCTAATTTGCTTAATAAATTAACATAACTTCCCAATTCATTATCATACCAACCAAATATTTTAGCGTGAGTTACGGGAATATTAATATCCTGTGCATCTTCTATTCCATATTCCCTTAATGTTTCAGCCCTAAGTGGAATAAAACCTGTCCGAGTATGCGTTTCCACCCCTTCAATAACGATTGCGGCTCTATAGCCTACAATGTCTGACGATACATTTTGTTTCTCGCTAAAAACCAACATATCTTTTTGAGCACCACGTGCTGCTGACTTATACACTTCGTTCAAAAAGTTTCTATTAATGACCGGGGTTTTGGTTTCCGCATCAAGTTTCGTATTAAATGTTAAATTTAAAGTTATTAAAGAAGCTGTATTTGTAGGTACCCGAACAGAATCTGCCATAAAACCGATTTCTTTAATTTGCGGCAATATTTCTTCCAATGCTATCGCTGCACCTGTAGTAGTCGGTATTATATTATTAAAAACTGAACGATTTCTTCTTAAATCAGAGCGTCCTTCTCCAGGAATAGCATCCAAAATATTTTGATTGTTCGTCGCAGCGTGCACAGTAGACATAGAAGCCGTGATTATTTCTGAGGTCTCTTTAGTTTCTAAAAGCGGTTTAACCATATGTGCTAAACCCGTAGTTGTACAACTGGCTGCAGAAATTATATGATGTTCATCCGGATTATACTTGTTATGATTCACACCATAAACAAACATTCCACTATCTTGAGGCATTTTTTGTGAATCGTCCTTAATTTTAAAAGGAGCACTTACAATAACCTTTTCCGCTCCCGCCTCAATATGTCCCCGGACACTGCCCTTAGGGCTATCCGCCGGTACTGTGGGATCCACAAAAGCACCCGTACAATCGATTACTAGTTGCACGCCTTCTTTAGCCCAATTAATATCTCTAGGATTTCTAGAAGTCATTAGTATCTTTATCTGTATTCCATTAATCTCAAGGAGTCCCTCTGACGCATCGACAATATTGATTTCACATTTTTTATTAGTATATCCATAGAGAAACGTGTGGATTGATCCGTAGGTAGAATCTTTTGTTAAAAAATCTATCATGTCCTCCATTTTTCTACCAGCTTTTCGACCTACATTAATCACGAAACCATCGAAATACTGCAAGCTTAAATGATTCCACAAAGTTAATTTTCCTATTCTTCCAGCACCATTTATCCCTAAGATCTTTTTGCATTTTAAAAAGTTATTCATTGTGATTTCTCCTTGTAAATGTATTATTGTCTTTAGCCATTTAAAGCCTACATATAGTCTATAGGGTAACTACCCCAAAAGATATTCCCGGACTTACCATCAATCGATATAATGTCTCCAGATTTTAAACTCATCTTATTAATTATACATTCTTTTTTCATATCGTCTATCACTAAATCCCGGCAATTTACAATACACACTTTTCCTAGTTTGCCTGCTGTAACTGCAGAATGAGAAGTTACACCACCTCGACTAGTTACCAAACCATCACATATAAATATTTTGGGTATATCGTCAGGCACAGTATCTGGCCGAACTAGTATAAGGTCATACTCTGGAGATTCTTTTTTATACAAGTTAAGGTCCTCCATGTCAAAGCAAATCTTACCAGTCAAGCAGCCACCATCTGTACCTATTCCTCGGCCAATCAGTTTCATATCTTCAGCTGGAACATTAAAATAGGAAATTCTTTCTTTCGCATTAATTATTTGCTCTCTTGTTTGGAGAATATATAAATCTTCTGGTTCCTCTGATTCAAAAGTAAACTCTATCTCTTGATTACTAAAACCATAGTTATATATTAAATCCCAAGATATTTCTTTAAGCCTTTTGTAGATTTTAGGAAAAGCTGATTTTAAAGATATCTCCGAATCCTGATAATCCTCTTTTCTTTGGTTCTCAGATATGGGTAAGGTATGTACTAAACCTGCCACAATATCCTCTCCCTGGCTACATAAGGTAAAATCTCCGTAGAGATTAATCCCTGGTTTACTCAATTTGGGGTTATGCGTAAAAACTACACCTGAGCCAGATTTTTTTGATTTATTACCCATCACCATTTTCTGAACAATTACCGCTGTTCCCCATTCATCTGCTATTTGTAAATGCTTGCGATAGGATATCGCTCTTGGCGTATTCCAAGAATCTAAAACCATATTAATTGCTTGCTTCAACTGCTTATAGGGATCATTATTTATAAATACTTTATGCTCTAACAATACCACTTTATACTGGTCCACTAGTTCCTTCATCTGCGAAGAATTAAAATCGGCTTTTTTAACTACGCCATATTTCTCCTTTAAATTTTTCATCTGAATATCAAAATACGATCGCTCTATCCCATTAAACATCCCCCAGCTTTGGATAAATCTCCGGTATGAGTCCCATGACATCCAAGCTTTGTCAGGATCCTTAGCCAGATTGGTAGCAATTTCATCATTAATGCCCACATTTAAAAAAGTACTCATACCACCCGGTAAAGAAATAGCTGTTCCAGAGCGGACAGACAATAAAAGGGGATTGCTCTTATCTCCAAATTTTTGCTTAGTAATTCTCTCTATTTCCCGAATATTTTCGTATATTAATTCCTCTAATTCTAAACTCATATAGGGGTGATCTAAAACCGTTTCCATATGTCTGAATACTTCCGTCGTCAGGACAAAACCTGCTGGAATAGGAAAATTATAAGACGTCAACTTTTTCAGGTAATAGGCTTTTGCACCTAAGAAAACTCTATTATCTATTCTAGGCGTTGCTCTGTTGAATGGGCTTACCGTTAAATCAGGATTATAGGTCATCATATTTCTGATGTACTTTTGCGAGTAGTTATCAATAACACGGTGCAACTTATTGATAGAATCCGAGATAAAATTATCTAATTGTTGAATTAAAAAGGCAGAAGAGAGTATCTCTCTATAAAATCCTTCAGATTTTTTTAGTAAGGTTTCCTTGGAATTATCAAAAATACGAGGTACCACTTCTCCAAGAGCAGCATCATAGAATCTCATGAAATATTCATTTATAATCTCTTTAATATTTAGAGCCATGAATTGAAAAATATTTATATACTGTTCCAAAGTAAAGCTAGGTGAAGACAAGCTATACCTAAACATCTCTAAATTTGAATTGAAACTCTGATTTTCCATTCCATCTAATTCCAAACCAATTTTAAACAAATTAAGCGCTTCATAAATGTTGTTCAACGTTTTCGCTGTAATATACTCTAATTTAATTTCTCCTAAGATATTATTCATCAAACTAGATGCGACTTTTTCCAATCTATACATTAAGCCTAAAGCCTCAAATTTAGGCTCACTATATTTCCCATACATCGATGGTATTCCAATAGCGATATGACGCTTATAATAAATATTTTCATACGCTTGACTCTTCTTAGGGTCCAGTATTACGTTTTTCAATTTACCCATTAATAAATAGACTTGATTTAGCGAGTCAATATTATTTTGCTCCGTCATATGGTTTTTTAATATAGTAACTTCCTTTTCACTAAAAAAATTGCTTTTTTCTAGAACTCCCACAATATCAATCGTTTCCAAAGTGTATTTTTCAATTAGCAAATTATTGATTTGAATTAAATAGATTAATCTCTTTTTATCTCGATCGTTATCACTCGCATATCCACTAATAAAATTTACGACTTCCGTTTCGGGTAAAGTTAAGAGCCCTAAATAATCTGTTTTAAACTCCTTACAAGTAGCCTTCATAAGCTTATGCACAGTTGTATAATACTTATTTTTAGTATCTAATGTGCCCTTTAAGTCTGGAGGCAGGATATCACTTAAGCTAAGTGTATCTCCTGTAAGCCAGTAAGTGCCCACTCTTTGAATTAAATCAATATGAGTATTATTGCTTTCTGTATGAATCTGTTTTCGCACAAAATGGATAAGGCGGTCCTCTCTTCTAGCTAATTCATCCATCGCCGTCGTCGCTTCTCTAAGTTTTCCTTCTGCTCCTATTTCTCTGAAATAAACGGGGAAGAATCGAGCCAACTGCTTTATTTGATTATAAACTGGAGCTATTTCCGAATTAAGCAGTTTCGTAACATCTCTTTGAAAAAGATCTGTATCCGAAATAAATATACCGCCCAGTCTCACATTAACCAACAAGGCTGCTAATAGCTTTTTAAAGCTATTGGGTGCTCTTTCAATTAATTCTAACCACACCCTAATATTTTTCACATGGTTTGTATTTACCTTGATTTGCCAATCAATCGTTAATTCTAAATTACCAGGATTTATAAAACCGAAGGATATCAATTTACGATTAAAATAAGAAATCAGTTTTAGATCATCAATATCTACAATTTCTTTACCCAGTGTGGATATACAGTCTAAAACAGTCCCGGAATATTGAGAATTTAATTCTACAAAAAGGCTAAATAATTTATCAATAAATTCATATCTTTCATCATTTTCCAAGCCAATTAAAGAATCTTTTAATAATCTATTCATACTATATAGTAAGTGATTTTTAAGTTGATTCATCCCAGGTAAATGCATAATGAAAAATAGGTACTGTATTTTCTCTATAGACAATTCAAATTCATCACTAAAATGTCTAAAATGATTGGCTATATCATTAAAGAATAAATTAGAGGTAATTTCCTCCCAATTTTGGGAGTTCTCTATCTGTTGCTTTAAATCATCAAAGAATTTAGCACCTATTACTTCACTTACCGTAGATGCATATTTAGATTGAAAAATACTTCTTTTACTATCGAACCACTCTTCAGCATTGGTGCTTTTTTTCCAATAATCCGTGCTTTTTAGCAAAATATCTTTCGTCATTGAACATATTTCGGTGTTAAATTCAGGAATCGCTGCGACCCTCGATAAATAGTTTTTAAAAAAGCCTGCATTCCGAATAAAAATATCTTGGTTGCTAGCCATACCTTTTTTTATTAAAGCTATTACTCTTTTAATAACTTCAGGACGTGATTTTCCTTCTTTAAGCAGTTGATCAATGAACTTAAAGATGATTTTCATCAACTGTTCTTCTCTGCTAGGTCCCATTTTCTTTGCATAGAGGTCTTCAAAAATTCCAATCAAAAAAATAAGTGCTTCTTCCGACTCCTCAATGGAGTTGTAAAACCACAGGTCAGTTAAACTTATATTATGCAAATTTTCTAAAATATAGTCATAGTTAACGAAATTATGATTGTATTCCAAAATAAATTCTTCTGTTCGTTTATTTATACCCCACTTCTCTGCCGAAAGGCCGATAAACCAATTATGCTTTTCGGGTATCTCTATATCTTCATGTCTGGTTTCTACTAGATTAGCTTCTAAAGCCTTAGATTCGAATATCTTTTCCATGTAATCACCCTGAATTTATATCCTTTCATTTTTCAATAGTAATTATCATACTATTATAACATGTTAATTTTAAAAGCACTCATTGCCAAAGTTTACAACATAGTGAGGCCAGTAAAGCCTGCCGACAAAAATAATCACAGCTAGGTGCACCTTGGGAAAAATCCATTTCATACACCATAATCACATTCTGCACTTTTCGCAAATCCAGATTCAATAATTTCGAAGATGCTTCTAATGCAAAGATTACTTGCTAAAACCAAAGACTTAAATACAAATATAAGAGTGTACAAGATGATTTCTTATTCGTAGCTTCAGGCTGAGTCGGAGGGTATTTTTGCTGTATTAAGAGGAGATTAACAGCGAATTGGATTTTTGTGGTTACTATACTGTGAACAAGTCGGAATGAAAACGTAAAGGAGTCGAATTCGACTCCTTTACAAAACAAGCGCTTATTTGACTTTACATTTTCACCACAGAAGTGGATTGATACTCCAGGTATTCATCGTATGTCATTTTTTTATCTATTATGCCATCTGACGTGATTTCTATGATCCGGTTTGCGATGGTTTGTACAAATTCATGGTCATGGGATGAAAAAATTATTGTTCCAGTGAAGTTGATCAGTCCATCATTGAGTGATGTGATGGACTCAAGATCTAGGTGGTTGGTCGGTTCATCTAATAAGAGAAAATTTGCATTACTTAACATCATCTTGGAGAGCATACAACGAACTCTTTCCCCACCAGACAGAACATTGGCCTTTTTTAAAGATTCTTCCCCAGAAAACAACATACTACCCAAATAGCCTCTTATGAAGTTTTCTGCTTTTTCCGCAGAAAACTGGCGTAGCCAATCGATTAGATTTAACTCTACCTTGTTAAAGAAAGCTGTGTTGTCCTTAGGAAAGTAAGCTTGAGATGTTGTAACACCCCATTTAAATTCACCACTATCTTGGACAAGTTCACCCATTAAAATCTTGAATAGCGCGGTCTTTGCTTGTTCATTAGACCCGACAAGTGCAACCTTATCGCCTTTATCAATTACAAAACTGATATTGTCTAAAAGTGTATTGCCATCTATGGTTTTAGTCAGACCTTCAACGGTTAAAAGTTCATTGCCGGCTTCCCTCTCAGGCTTAAATTTTATATAGGGATACTTTCTTGAGGAAGGCTCGATGTCTTCCATGGTTATCTTCTCCAGTAGTTTTTTACGGGAGGTAGCTTGCTTTGATTTGGAAGCATTGGCGCTGAAACGGTCTATGAAATCCTGCAGGGCTTTTCTCTTCTCTTCAGCTTTCTTGTTTTCATCACGCTGAATTTGGAGCGATAACTGACTTGAATGATACCAAAAATCATAGTTGCCAACATGTATTTTAATTTTACCGAAATCCAGGTCTGCGATATGTGTACATACCTTATTGAGAAAATACCTATCGTGTGAAACAACGATTACCGTATTTTCAAAATCCAGTAGAAAGTTTTCTAGCCAAGAAATAGCCTCCTCGTCTAGATGGTTGGTTGGCTCATCTAAAAGTAAGATTTGTGGTTTGCCAAATAGGGCCTGAGCCAGTAAAACCTTAACCTTTTCATCCCCATTTAATTCTTTCATGAGCTTTTGATGCAAGCATTCCTCTATACCTAACCCGGTTAGAAGTGAAGCAGCTTCAGGTTCTGCTTCCCAACCGTTTAGTTCGTCGAATTCAGCTTCTAATTCTGCTGCTTTAATGCCATCTTCTTCCGAAAAATCTGTTTTTGTATAAATAGCATCTTTTTCCTTCATAATTTCAAAAAGCCTTACGTGTCCCATTATGACTGTTTCCAAAACTACGTGCTCATCAAATTCATAGTGATCCTGCTTTAAGACTGCAAGTCTTTCGCCAGCAGTTATGTTGACCACACCTGTGCTTGCTTCAATTTCTCCGGAAAGTATTTTCAAAAATGTGGATTTTCCTACTCCATTGGGTCCGATTAAGCCATAACAGTTTCCGTGCGTAAATTTTATGTTTACATCTTCAAACAATTTACGTCCGCCGTATCTTAAGCTAATATTATTTGTACTAATCAATTATAAGCCGCCTTTTTTTACTATTTTTAACGTAACTTTAGAAGTATAGCACATGGCAAGCATATAATCTATTTCCTGGTAGATATTTCTTAATAAGCTCATAGCAGCCTAGAATAAGTACGTATAATGATAATGAGCCAATAACTCATTTTACGGTTTCGATAAAAATGTGTATTCAATCAGTCAAATACCTATCCCCTTGAATGCAAAAAAACCTTTAAAATAAAGAGTTTTCGTTGTATCAATACTAGGGTCTAAAGACTCAAATTTTATACCTTATCATTTTGTTTATTATTGATCCATACTGATGTACTCATCCCATAATAGTTGTCTGTCCAACTGTAATTCCATCATTCTACTATATTTCGATAACTAAATGGATACTTCAAATACCATCGAACCAGCAATAGTATTATTGCTTTCTGATATTGTTTACCTTAAACATACAACTCACCATTCCTATTTAAGGGCAAGTTTTCATATATGGATAACGTTTAAACCTGAACCAGATAAAGCCTCCTGTCGCAATGTTGCCTTTTGACAGGAGGCTTTCTTTCAATGTGTTTTTACCTTGCTTAGGTCACAGATGCGACAGAATCCCTTCAATTTTACTTTAGTTACTAAAGTCAGAAAGTAGATTGTAGAGTACTTGCGCCATCTGTGCACGTGTTGCGCTATTAGTAGGAGTCAATTTCCCTTCATTACCTGATACGATACCCGCCGCGACGAAAGTCTGTATTGGATCTTTTGCATAGTCTGCAATCGTTCCCGCATCGCTGAAGTTTTCAAGAACACCTCCAGATTTTTCTGCTGGTAGTTCATCTAACACTTGTAGTGCGTTATAAAGGAGCGTGAACATATCCTGCCTTGTTATCTCCGCATTGGGTGCATACAAATTGTCACCAATGCCCTTGGATATCCCGAGTTGTTTTGCTGTCGCTAGAAAACTAGTATAATATGTGTCTCCCGCATCATCAAAATTATCCGTTAGGTCTTCGTTAACTTCAATATCGTAAGCATGCATTAACATCACAATGAACTGTCCTCGTGTTAACGTATTGTTGGCATTGAATAAATGATTTCCGGTGCCTACAGTAATTCCACGTGCGGCACAGAATGTAACTGGATCAAAATACCATGCACCATCCGTTACGTCATCAAAACTCACTTCATTGTAGCTAATAGCATATCGGGAAAAATGTCGCACGGTGAGGTCAACTGTACCTGTCTCCCTATTATATACTCCTCTGGTATGGGACAGTGAACCATGGTCGTTAATATAGTAAACGATTAGCGCCTCCGCATTTTCATTCAACTTTAGGGTGTAGGGAATCCTGATATTTGCAAAACCGTGCAATGCTGAAATTTGGGCTTCTCCAGCCATTAAGGTAAAGTCATATACAGGTCGGTCGCCGATTAACACTTGAGCCTTGTCTGAAAGTGTCGATGGAGCCACTTCGGATATTATGAGTCTTATCTTACTTGATTCTGCCTTGCTACAAATATAGTCTGTGGCATCTTTATCAAAGGAGACAATTGCTTTTCCAGCATTAATGATGACGGTTTGGTTTGTTTCTCCCATCTTACCAAAATCATCTCCGGCAATATCGACTTGAACTCCATTATTCGTAATTGTTAAAATTCCGTTCACAGATGTGCCGCCGTCGTATGTGATTACTCTTATTGACTTACCTTCATTTTCGGTCGCACTTGATGTTCTGCTTGAGAAGGGTATTGCTGTCACTTCATCCGACAAGGGGCTGCTATAGGAGCTATGTCCGGCTTTTATTGCGAAATAATAGGTTGTACGATTTTGCAGTTTGTCTATTGTAGTGGTCGTCTTATCATATACAACTATACTATTTTCATCTGAAAACACACCAGAGCTTGTGGAGTAATACAGTTTGTAAAATGCGCTGTTTACGCTATCCCATGTTAGTGTTACCTTTCCGTTACCAGCTGTTGCTTTGAGGCCTGTTGGTATCGGTGGGTTTTCGTCGTCACTGATTGTGATGGGTAGCAATTTCTGCGTACCTAATGTGGCGCCCCCCGTGGGATTATACAGAGTATAGGTGAAATCAAGATATCCGTTATATATATTGTCACCATAAATTGTGCAAGGAAACGATTTTTCACCATTTTCCCCATCTGCCCATGTTAAGGTACCACTAGTCGCCATGTAATTCGTGCCAGCTATCGCAGTTCCGTTCGTTGTGTAATAATCAACTGTGACAATTCCGTTGGTACCTCCAATACGCTCTACTTTCCCTGAACCGCTATACCCTTCTTCAACTTCCCAACTGCTTGAGATAAATTGAATTGTGCCCGGTTGCAGTGCAATGTATTCGGGGATCATAATTTTTAACATATCGCTGATATTATTGGCAGAATCCTTCACCACAATATAAATATCTTTTGCTCCTGGTGTAAGGGAATCTAAGGCAATTGTTTGTTCTAACGTGTCGCAAGAACTACCGGCAACAGTTGTGTCAATTGCAGGTTCGTCATCTCCACTATCGACGACATCAAAGAAGTAGTCCCCTGCTTTATCTGAAGTAAATTTAACCGTTGCATCTTCGTCACTTGTGCGGGTAACCTCGCCAGCGACGAGCGATGGAGCAATGTTTGAATCCTTGACCCATAATGTACCTCCAGTGCCTGTGTAAGTAGTATAACCATCCTTGGTAGTGGGAACGGTAAACTGGCTGACTGTTATCCAGTTGTTTGAAGAACCAATATATACAAATCGATCTTCAGTTTGAATGCTCATAGCACCATCTACAGTTATTGTGCCTTCAAAAACCATTGGACCCTGTATTGCTGTATAATCACCATATATTTTAATATCGCCGTTTGCATTGGCTCGTGCAGACACCATATCGCTGGATACCTCGAGGTCACCCATGATGGTAAGGCTGCTGCTATTAGTATCCTGTGATGTAGCAACTTCAACCGGCCCCTCAACATTATTGACTCTTATTTCTGAATCTTCAGAATGTACGCCTAAAGACATTTCACTGGGGTAGCAAACGACGTTCAGTTCTTCTCCGTTTATATAATTGAGAGAACCTTGTTCAACAGTCAAGTCTGATCGTGTAGGGCGGAAAGTGAGGCTTTGACCATCAAGGTCAATAGTAATATCTTTGTTAACGATGGAAACTGGATAATAGTAATCCAAGTCTCCAAAAAGCTTTATGGTCTGTGCATCACCCTCATATATTGCTGAGGCTAAAAGGGGGTATGCCGTTTGAGTTTCAGTGATCTCACATATATTGGGGAGCGTGAGCGTCTTTGCCCACACATATGCGCTGTTTGCTTTATATTCCGTATAGCCTTCTTTTGATGAGGTGGATTCATAATCATCGGGGGTTTTTTTTACTTTTGAACCGTTGGTATACAAGTAGATATACGTAGCATCGGGAGCTGGTACTGTTGCGATTCCCCCGTCAATCGTTACTTTGCTGTTATTCGTGGCATATACACCACTTCCGCTATCGGAAGAGGCCGCTACATTTCCGCCAACTTGAACCGTAGAAAAACTTCCTGTTGAAGAAGCCGCATAAACGCCCATTTGATAGCCAAAAACATTGCCTCCAACGCTTAAAGAGGCTGTGTCATATTGCCAATAACTGTCGACATATGTCCCATATGAATTATATGAAAAAACATCACCTAGAACAGTCATGTCGCTAACATTAACATTAACCCCAATACCATATAAGGCGATAACATCACCGCCTATCATGACACTGCTTCTTGTGGTGGTATATCCTGTAGATAAAGCACCAGCGGAACCCTTTACAGTACCATTTACCGTCACGTTTGCGCCATAAGATGCATTGACAGCATATGTACTCGTATTTGTTGTTGTGGAAGTAACATCTCCATCGACAGTAATTGAACCATTACGAGATGCGCTTATTCCATATAGACCACTTACGTTTCCTTGAATGACGATAACACCACTATCGTAAGCATAAGCAGGGGCATCGCCAAAAACATCACCTGCAACCGTGATCACAGACCCGGAATTTTCGGCATAAATGCTGTAACCGCTACTGTTTTTTGCATGGGTAACGCTGGTGACCTCGATTGTCCCCCCATTATTAGCATAGACACAAGAATCTGCAGCAGATGACGAGATATTTAGTTCACCATTTCCCATAAGATTAAGACTTCCACCATCCGCCTGAAGAGCTTTGCCTGTGGCAACTGAAATGGCAATATTATTATCATTCAGATCGATAATTATATCCTTCGTAATAATAATTCCTGTGCTTAGACTGATGTCTTGTAGAATCTTTATGGTAGTAGTCTCAGAGTCTGATGCTGCAGCAAGCGCTTCATTAAGGCTTAAGTAACCAATTTCACCAATCTCGCAGACATTGCTATCTGTAACAGCCAGTGTTGTCGGCACGAAGCCAAATAATAAAAATACCGTTAGCATCAATGATAGAATTTTTCTAATAATTATTTTCATATATATCCTCCTTATCATACTAATTGAAAAATGCAGCTCTTTGCTTCCATCAAGTATCATTGGATTTCACTCTATAGTGGGCGTTATGCCAGTCTCATAGCAAAATATTTCTGCAATATGATTTATCTCTTCTTTACTTAAAGCTGAATGGATAATTTTTATTCTTTTTGTATTATTATCTATTCCATAAGAAAGCATGATATATTCCTTGCCTATGTTCACTCCTTTCAGCTTAATATTATTTATGTTAAATTTAATTATTTTCGAATCAAGAAGCACGCCAAAGCAGGAAATGAACATTTCTAGGTATACTGTTGGAATAGTTTCTTCTTGTCCGTTTGTGGATTCTGATGTTGCAGCCTGGATATGAATAATATTATTCTCAACAATCATCCTTGCAATTCTGAGCTTTAGTATTTCGTGGATTAGAAAACCCAAAAGACCCATTGACAATAAAATAAAGAATATAGAAACCAGCCAAATTCTAGTGGGATATATAGTCATGTCATACGAATTTATACAGAACAAAGCAATTAGAATGGTCATACTGCCAGATGCTGCAATATATTTTATCCTAGTCGTGATTCTATTCAACAACATATCTCCTTTACATAGAATACATAATGGTTTTTGCTAGATAGTTTACTATATCGCATTTAGGTGAAAGCCCCCTCACCCTAAACGGGTGATATTTATATAAAATCCCCGTAACCTTAAAAGGTTACGGGGATTTTATATAAATCGTCTCAATTATTAGATTAACAAAATTTCTAGATTCCTGAATAAAACAAATTAATCAATTCCGATTTATTTTTTACTTGCAATTTTGAATAGACATTTTTCAAATGTGTTTTGATTGTGTTTTCACTAAGAAAAAGTTCACTAGCAATCATTTTGTAGGTTCGTCCTTTTAAAAGCAGAAGAACAATCTCTCTTTCGCGCCCTGTGAGTTCGTATCTCTCAAAAATGCTGATAAATTGATTCCCCCGCTCTGGTTTTGGCATAACAGTAAGCTTTGTTAAATACGCATGATCTGACAATATTTTGGATAAATTGTCGTTTAGAAGGGGTAATAAAATTAATACAATAAAAACGACAGCCAAAGCAATGATTGTAGGATTCGATGTATTGGGATCCATTCTATAAATGCCATAACCAATTAAACCTCCGATTAGAACGCCCAGTACATTGGCTGACAGTCCGATACCAAATATTTTTGCTGGATTACGGTTTAATTCTAGCATTTCACCAAGTATGCTCCACCAAAAAAGATCAAATATCCCGCAGGCTCCAAGCATCAATGTATCAACAATTAAATAACTAATTGGTAATCTATCAAGCATCATAAAGAATAGGAAAGCTAGCCCAATCATGGAAATACCGACAAACAATAAATAGTTTCGGTTTGCTTTTTCTGGAAGATTGCGGATAATAAGAATCGCTGTAATATAGGGTACTGCCCAATACCAGCTTACAAGCATTTCGAGATATGCAAAGGCAGGATTTATTACCTGATACATAAGGCCTGAATTAATGGTGATAACAGAAATGAACAAGCAAAGGAAAAAAAGCGGTTTTGATGGAAATTCATATTGTGCGATAGGACAGGCTGGGCCGTTGTTCATTATACTACAGTCTAGTTTAGAGGCAAAATATATAGCCCCTAATAGAATGGTAATGGATAGTGCAAGTCCGAAATATGCAGAAAGTAATACAGACGTTGCATTAACAATTATCATTAAAATATTAGAATAAATCAATACATCCGCCGCAGTTTTAATTCGTTTTCCTGAAGGGGTTGCGTTTTTAAAAAAATACCCCCACGCAGCTACAAACCAGCCCGCCACAAAGGAAAGCACCCAAAGTAAAAACGGGAGAAGATTCATAAGAGGAAAGAAAAAAGCAATGCTTCCAACTATGCAAATAAAGGTAGAATATAAGATCACTTTCTTTGCAGCTGCTATATTGAGTATAAAGAACCCACAAGAAAAAAGGCCCAGCATATGAGCTGTAATTGCTCCTAGAATCATCTTGCTAGAATCCATTGAGTATTGCTCTACCAAAGTATGTAAAACTTGTCCTTCGAAAGGAAATGACAATACCCAGGCAGAAAACAACGAAAATACGATTATCGACAGGTTGTGCTGCTTATTCAAGTGAGATTTTTTTAAATTAGTATATGCCATTAGTATTACTCTTTTCATTGCCGACTTAGAATTTCAGTCTCAGTATATTAAATACTATGGAAAAATTCAAACCCATATGGCTTATATAAACCGTAATTCCTGTGATACAAAAATCCCTTTGGGTTGATATGATGCCTCCAAAGTAGACAGCCTAATTAATCAAAATTAGACAAATCTACTTTGGAGGTTTTTATATGGGAAGAATATGCAAGTACAGCAAAGAGGAAAAAATTAAGGCATGCCAAGATTATAACAGCGACAAAGGTAGCTTTAGTAGCATTGCAGACAGCATCGGCACAGATCCGTCGGTCGTACGCGAATGGTATCTTCGATATAATGAACACGGAGAAGAAGCATTCAATCATTCTCCTGCAAACCAGTCCTATTCTAAGGAGTTCAAGCAATCGATTGTCAATTTGTACTGTTCAGGTGAATATTCATTAGCTGATTTAGGTGCCAAATATAAAATTTCTACTTGGACAATACGTCGGTGGATGAAAAAGCATTATAATAGTGTAGAACAAAAAGATTATTTACCCAAACCGGAGGTCTACACCATGATATCCAAGAAAACAACATTTGAAGAGAGATTGGTAATCGTCAAATGGGTTATTGACAATGACATGAACTATAAGGAAGCTGCCAGCATATATGCAGTCAAATACTCTCTTGTCTACAGTTGGGTCCAGAAGTATCTGAAAGATGGTGTGAGTGGACTTGAGCATAAGAAACGTGGACCTAAGCCTAAAAGTAAATTGGATGAAAGTAGCATGAGTGAGACTGAGAAACTGAAATATGAGTTGGAGCGAGAAAAAGCACTGAGGAAAAAGGCGGAATTCAGACTCGAGCTTCTTAAAAAAAAAGAGGAAATCGAAAAGAAGCTTCGCTCTCGAAAGTGAGACAAGAACCAAGTTACCTTACAGTGGATTATTATCATGAGCTGGACTACCCAGTAAGGACAATCTGTGAAGAGCTTGGTATAGCTAGAAGCGCTTACTATAAGCATAAGAACAGAGTCAAACCCGAAAAGGAAAAGCAGGATGAACTACTCTGTACACTTATTCTAGAATATCATGCTACCTACGACGGCATATTGGGTTATAGACGTATGACAATGTTTATCAATAGGCTTAATCAGACATCCTATTCGGAAGGATATATTCATCGTCTGATGTCGTATCTTGGAATTACTGCAAGGATCCGGAGAAAGAAAGTCAACCGCAAAAGAGTCAAACCTGATTACGTCAAAGAGAACATTCTCGCCAGAGACTTCGCGTCAGAAAAGCCTAATGAGAAATGGCTGACGGATGTCACAGAATTCTCGATTCCTGGTGATGGCAAAAAGCTATATCTCAGTCCAATAATGGATCTTTATGATAACAGCATAGTGGAGTATGAACTGTCTTTCAAAAACAACAATCAACTGGTATTCAAGATGTTTGATAGAGCGGTATTAAATAATCCAGAAGCTAAGCCAATATTTCATAGCGACAGGGGGTTTCAATATACCAACAATAATTTCAGAAGCAAGATTGATGACGCCAATATGCAGCAAAGCATGTCGCGCATTGGTAAGTGTATTGATAATGGTCCAATGGAGGGCTTCTTCGGTACATTAAAAACAGAGATATTTTATGGAAAGAAATTCAGTTCCATGGAAGATTTGATTCATAAAGTCAAGAATTACATAACGTTCTACAATGATAAAAGGTTTCAGAAACGACTGAAGTGCTTGACTCCGAGAGGGTGTAAAATAATTGGTGTAAACTCCTGAGATTGTATAAACTAAATCTATCTTCAAGGAGGAACACTATAATGGCCCAGAAAAAACTCATCGACAAACAACTGATCCGCGAACTCATGAAAGAAGGCGAGCTTAAGGATGTCAAAGACATCCAGTCCCTACTAAAAGCACAATTCAAAGACATCATGCAAGAAATGCTGGAAGCTGAACTGGATCATGAACTCGGATATAGCAAGTATGACTATAAGAACAAGGATACTACAAACAGCCGTAACGGCATTCGTTCTAAAAAGGTTCGTTCCGATTATGGAGAAATGGAAATTGACATACCTAGAGACCGTAATGGGGATTTTGAACCTGTAATCATTAAGAAAAACCAACGTGATGTTTCAAGTATTGATGACCAGGTCATAAGCATGTATGCCAAAGGGATGACTGTCAGAGACATTCAGGATCATCTACATAACCTTTACGGAATTGATGTATCACCAACCATGATTTCACAGATTACTGAGAAAATATTACCTGTAATAAAGGAATGGCAGCAACGCCCACTACAAGAGGTTTATGCCCACCTAATCATGGATGCCATCCACTACAAAGTCCGTCAGGATGGAAAGATAGTCAACAAAGCAGTCTACATCATACTAGGTATTGATTTGGACGGTAAAAAGGACGTTGTAGGTATGTGGGTCGGAGAAAATGAGACCAGTAAATTTTGGCTTAAAGTGTTAACTGATTTGCAGCATCGTGGTGTTAAGGATGTGCTGATAGTGTCTATCGATGGACTGAATGGCTTTAAAGAAGCAATACAGGCTGTTTATCCAGACACCAGAATTCAGCGGTGCATCGTTCATATGATTCGCAATTCAACGAAATACCTGTCCTGGAAGGACCGTAAAGCATTCGTCAATGATCTTAAACCAATCTACAAAGCAATCAACGAAGATTCCGCTTTGAACGCTCTACAAGATTTAGAAGACAAGTGGGGCGAGAAGTATTATATCGCGGTAAAACCTTGGAAAGACAACTGGGATGAAGTAGCAACAATGTTCGAGTATCCGGCTGAAATCAGAAGGATGATATACACAACAAACGCCATCGAAAGCTTTAACCGCCAGCTACGCAAAGTCACGAAATCCAAGAGTGTGTTTCCAACCGATGATGCCCTGTTGAAAATGCTGTATCTGGCAATGATTGATATAACCAAGAAATGGACTATGAGGACTCGGGACTGGGGTAAAATTATTAATCAGCTAGCAATTCACTTCGAGGGACGTATTTGACCTTCCACGAATTGAGTTAAGAAAAATCTTTAAGGAAGTTTACACCAATTTCTTGACAGACTCGACTCCGATAGAATATCGGGACCAAGCACTCTCAGCATAAATTTTGATTTAATTAACTGTCTACTTGACACGAACCAGTTCAGGTCCAAAGAGATTTTCATTGTATCAATATTTGAGTTTACATCTATCTAAAGACTTATATTTTGAAATAATTTGGCAATACTAAGTTACGCTTAACTGTATGCATCGAATAATTTGGTTCCCCTTTGCTATCGCCCCATGGTTACACATATCTGGAAAGATTAACATTGGTAAAATCATTTATTTATGCTGCCCCCTCTCCCCCACAATCCCTACATCTACGTTCTCATCTAAGCATGTGATTAGAAACTACCCTAGGTCTGCATCTGCAAACAAAATTCTTACTGTATATATTGTTGGCATGTGTAGTTTTCGAGTTCATATGATACTATCACCTCTCATCAATATAGATTGTTCGGTTTCAGGTATCCTTACACTGCACTCACCTATTCACTCCATCGCCACTTCACTCCTTAGTTCTTCTCTAAATTAAGTCGTACTAAAAGTGCACCTCAAATGTTGGCCTATCCTCCCACATTTATGGTGCACTTCAATTTGTTTAGTACATTTTTTTGTGAAGTTACTCGGCGTCATAGTCGAATTGCCATTCGATGCCAAATTGGTCTCGAACGATTCCAAAGAGTACCGACCAGAAGGTTTTCTCAAGAGGCATAAGCACTGTACCATCCTTGCTCAAAATCTCAAATACACGCTTTAATTCTTTGGGATCATGCCACGTTACGATTAAACTAATATTGTCTCCTATGGTATGCTCTTGGCCTGGCATAGCATCCGACACCATGATGAGACTGCCGTAAGCAGAGAAGCTCCCATGCATTACTAGGTCTTTCATCTCCTCGGGAATGGGAAACTTTGGGTCTGGTGGCATTTCAGCGAATGACATAATATCGGGTTCTGTTTTGAACAGGTTGGCATAATAATTCAGTGCCTCGCGGCAATTACCATTAAACTTAACATACGCACCTACTGTCATAATCTTTCTCCCCTCAAAATATCTCTGTTTTCATTATACTACTACTGCATCATAGGGAAAAATACAAGAAAGCGGGATATCAAAATCAGTGACTAGAAACGGACTTAAATTTACCAGGTATCAGTCATAACCCATTTTCTATATAAATTTACTTGGTAATATGAACTAGGAGCCGGCAGTTTCAGATGTATCTCATTAGATTGGTTAATGTTCGGTAGTAGAGATTCATATCAAAGTACTTGCGGCCGGTCTGTTATTTCTTATCATTTTCCATTATTAAAGCAAATAAATAAGATATAACTGAGGCCCCATTTGGGAAGATGCGAATAACTCGTTAACGGCTAGATATTTCGATAACACCAGAATACTGAAATACACCTATCACAATGGTCTGATACTATTTAACAAATCAATGTTGTGATTGAACCTTTTAATAAACTTATCTGTCCCCGAATTAGACATAAAAAGAAAGAGATGATTACAATTCTACAGGAATTTAAAGATGAAAAACTCAAAAGATAAGCAGCTCTACACGTTTTTATTCTAAAACTAGGATTTACTAAATATATTTTCCCGGTATCGCGAGTCTGACACGTAGCTATTAATCATTCTAGCCTTCTTCTCAATATACGTAATAGAATTAAGCCTACAACTGTTGTGGATCCCGCAAGGAGAAATGCAGGTGTAAATGACTGAGTAATATCCAATAGTTTGGAGCCAATCAAACTGGTTAGAGCCCCTATGGCGAAGGCACTAAATACAAGGCCATAATTCAAACCTAAATACTTTGTACCAAAACCTGATGACACAAGTACTGGAAACAGTGCAAATGTTGTGGCATATCCTACCCCCAAAAGCAAGGAGCATAATACAAGTAATCCGAAGTTCACTGCAACCCAAGGTAGCAAAAGAAACACAATTGCCTGTACAATGTAAACAACTGTCATAATACGTATTACTCCGATACGATCGGACAAATAACCAACTATTGGTCTCCCAAAACCATTTGTTAATGCATAAGCAGATATTGCTGTAGCTGCTACAGCTGGTGCTAGCTTCAGCTCAATCTCTCCATAAGCAGGAATAAGACCGATAGCAGTTAACCCCCCACCAATTACCATAGCCAATGCTAACCATAAGAGATAGAATTCAGGTGTTCTAATGAACCTATCAGGAGAGACATCTTCAACAACTTTGATTGGTTCCGTCTTCTCGTTTTTTGTCGATTCACTTAGGCTAGAAATATGATATCCTTTTGGCGGATTTTTCATAATCCGAGCACCTATGAGAGCTACTGCTGCTACAAAAACCGAAAATACTTGAAAAGTTCCATCTACTCCTATGCTGTTAATCATCAATCGTTGAAACGGTGAAAACACCACTGCGGCAAGCCCAAATCCCATAACCCCAGTTGACACAGCAAAACCAGGACGATCAGGATACCATTTGCGGGCAGTAGGAGCGATGCATGAATATGTAAGTCCACAGGCAATACCTACAATAAATCCATATGAAAAGACTAACCAGCCAGGATAGGGAATCCATCGTAGAAACCCCGATAAAATATAGCCAACAAAAAACAGCACCGCACCCCATGTTGCTACCTTTCTTGGTCCAATCTTATCTTGAATCCATCCAGCTGGAATCATTGTTATCGCGAAAACAACAATCAATACTGTAAATGGAAGAACGGCCTGTGTCGCAGTCCATCCCCAGTTCATTACCAAGGGAACAACGAAAGAACCCCAAGCGTAACTCATCCCACCCATTAGAGAAAGTAGAAATCCCCCTAATAGAATCGTCCACCGCCTGTGCTTTTCATGTTCCATATTGATTGCCGTTGGGTTCATGCTTTCCCCTTGAAATAGCTTCACGATATTTCCTCTCATCATCAGATTGACGAATTCCTGATTCTAACATCACTAGCGTAGCATTTCAATTCCAAACGTCTTTAAATTACTCATTTCTACTATGATTCAATTTTACTACCTACAAACCCTTTCAATAGGTGTAAAATACTGGTCGAAAGCACTTGTCTATTTATTACATTAAACAATTTTTTGTTAAAATATATAATTTTGGTGCAAAGATTGCTTATAAAATCCACAACATCATTTGCTTAGTAATATTGACTACTTCTGTTCAGTTTTCATATGGCTTTGGCCATTGATTCATTTACAAAATTTATCTCTAACAGGACAGTATCGATCCCTTCAACCTGTCCTTTTCGAATCATATTCATTGCTTCAATACCAGCTAAGGTACTGGAAGCTTTCATAAATCTTTAAATCCAGACATTGTTTTGTACAACCTTTTAATATGGCGATGATCCTGCTCGATTATATTGTTCATATATTACTCTGCCTAAGCTTAGTTTCCTTCTTGAGACTCTGTTCCTTAACGAACTTGGGAAATGCAAAAGAGTATGCCTGATTCTTATCAACATTAATGACCCTTGGATTACTGTTATGTAGAGAAGATAATGCCTTTCCAAAGAACTGCTTTGCAGCTTTATGATCACGCTTCGCACTAAAGTAGAAATCTATTGTAGTTCCAGTAGAATCAACTGCTCTGTAGAGATAACGCCATTCGCCTTTTACCTTAATATATGTCTCGTCAGTTCTACTACTATCATTTTTTTCTTTAAAGGCTTCCTAATCATCTTATTTATTATTGGTCCGTATTGATGTACCCACCGCATTAGGGTGTGTGCCTAACTGTAAGTCCACCTTTTTCCATCATTTCTGCTATATTTCGATAACTCAACGGATACTTCAAATACCATCTAACCGTCAATAGTATTATTTCTTTCTGATATTGCTTGACCAGAATATACACCTCACTCCCACTTTTTATTATTAAGAGCGAATTTATTATATATGTATAAGGGTATGCATCAGAACCAATAATTTTGCCACTGGATGTTATTCCGAAGAAAAAAGTATATGTGCTATCTAAAAAGCTGTTCTTGGGAGAAGCAGCCGGCTGAAATATCCTAGATAATAAAGGTATTCTCATAAAATTCATCTTGATTTTGAGCATAAAAAAGCACCCTCTTATAAGAAGATGCTTCTGCTATAGGCTTTATCTATTGTTCTGTATTACGAATATATGCAGTATTTTTGCCGGCCCCAATCTTAATTATGTATCCTTCCTTCAATAAAGTTGCTAGGGTTGCCTCAGTCGTCGATTGACTAATGTCCGAGCACCTATCAAGTATCATGCGTTTCGATAATTTTTGAAGCGAACCGTCGAATAGCTTTCTAATCCGTTCTGGCTTCGAGAGGCTTCGGTCTTGCATCAACTCAATCCGGTGCGAAAACTCTTTATAGGCGCTTAGTATGACTTCAAGGTAATATTTAACAAATGGTAAATACGAATTCTTTCCTTCGTGCCAACCTGCTGAACTATCAAGCAAGGCCTCATAGTAGCTTTCCTTAGTCTTTTCAATTATCATCTCAATACTCAGATACTTACCAACAATGTATCCTGATCGATATAAAGTAAGCAGAGTTAATAAGCGGCTCATTCTTCCGTTTCCATCATTAAAAGGATGGATGCAAAGAAAGTCCAATATATACATAGGAATTAGGAGCAAAGGATCATACTTTTCAGCATTGATTGCCTCAGTAAAGTTTTCAGTTAACCTATCTACTGCCTCTGGCGTTTCGACTGCGCTTAAAGGCTGGAAGCGAGCCTTGCTTTCACCGTTTGAATCTATTTCTACAATAATACTATCTGAATTCTTAAATCTACCGCCGCTTGCAGATGGACTAAAATGATACAATTCCTTATGCAACTGCAAGATCACATTTGAATGCGGAACCATATAATCATAGTTTTCATGAATTAAACTCAAAACCTCACGGTAACCTGCAATTTCTCTTTCAGCTCTATTCCGAGGCTCTGCTTTGGACTTAACCAATGCATCCAGCCGCTCATCAGATGTATATATCCCTTCTATCCTATTTGAAGCACCTGTACTCTGAATCTTTGCAATTTCAAGCATCGCCTCAAGTGTATCCGGCTTAGCTTCGATAAACAGTTCCTGTTTCCCTTTATATTCATGAATTGCAGATACTAAGTTCATCAACTCATGATTCATTAGTTCGTTAGGCATTGTCGCATAATTAAATTTATGCATAACAAAACTCCTTTCTGCCTAAAGTTTATCGGTTCTGCACAATTGTAGCATTCAATTATGCAGAAGCCAACGTAGTTCAGGCAGAACCACAGTTCCGTTCTCTTTTTTCCAAATTATTCTGCACTATTATGCTTGTATTTTGTATATAAATAGTTTCAATCATGCGGAACAAGCCTCAGTGTTTATTATTTCTTGCGTGATGCGTTAATGTGAGTATCCATAGTATGCATCTATCCATATTAAAATTATTCGTGGAAAATGATTATATTGCAGTTAGATTCACTATGGTTTTTTACTAGTTCAAGTTCATTTTACAATTCAACATTTCTTTCTACTTTACTATCTCCACACTCTTGGTCGAAGGGAACCAAGTAACATCTGCACCCAAATTCTCTGAAACATACCTAATAGGTACCATCGTTCTATCATTAATAATTGTTGCAGGAACATCGATCTCCGTTCCAGTCTGTCCAATAACCAATTCTATTACTTTCCCATCCTGCTGAATGACCACCGTTTTCGTTTCTTCTTGCCAAGCAATTTCTGCACCTAAGTTTTCTCCTATAAATCTCAGAGGTACCATGGTGCGACTATCAATCAGCACCGGGGGTGTATCCACTCGCTTGATTTGCCCGTTTACCGTTATCTCTTGTTTATCTATGCTTAATTTTATTTGTATCAACTCATTGTTCATCATCACTTCAAAGTAACTGAATTTTTCAGTTGTAAAGGTAAAGGTTTTATTAACAGGATCATATGTCCCACCTAATAGTACAGGTTGAATACTTCCGTCTTCATTTTTATCAAAACGCACACCTGTTAGCCTATCGATTCCTTCTGGTGTCAAATCTCCTAAATAGGATAGGTCCATGGTTACTTCCACGGGTTCCATAAATTCTTCTATTCTTTCTGTACGAAAGCTTCCATCTGCGTTAGGAATTTGGATTTGTGCGATCAATTCAAAGAATTTGCCACCAATTTCAATAAGACCCATACTTTGCCCCAACTGGCCTCCATCTAAAAATTCGGCCTCTTTATCTGCCGAAACTTCCTTGGCGCCTAATTCTGCTAAGGCGTCTTCTGTTTCTTTGGCCCCCTCTACTTCTTTTACATTAAGAGAGCCTGCTTTAAATCCAAGCTTCATCCCTAACAATTCTATGTTTAGAGCTTTGCCACTATTTATTAGCTTTTCGATAGATGCTGGTGATAATTGGGATTTTTGCTCTTTGCTATTGCTTAGATCAAGCCTTACCTCTTCTTGATTTTCAAGTGCTTTTTCTAAAGCCAAATCATCTGAAGTTTTACCATCACTAAGATCATCCTCTCCGGATGATCTTGAACTTCTTTTGACCGTCAAATTCTCATTAGCAACACTCGTACCATATCCTGCCACAACCTGAAGATCCCCAGGGGAAACATCAGGTATTCTAAAAGTAATAATATAGTTCCCGTCCGCATCAGCCATCGTAGGGTTAAAATAAACGATATTACCTTCAGAATCCAGAATTTTTATGGTTACCCACACCTGGGCATCAGCTGTACCTGATGCAGCTATGCTATCTCCCACATAACCACGACTGGGATTTAAGCTTAAATTGACATCTGCAGCCCACGCTTCGGCGGGTGCACTGATTAGCAAGCACAATGATCCAACAATGATTAAACTTGATATTAGGATTCGACTAACTGTTGTAATACTAATTTTTCTAAACATTCCATTCACTCCTATCCTTACACAGTCTAAACTATCTACAATACAATAGGATTAGAAGCTGGACTATTACTCAAATTGTCAACTATATAGGCTTTGACTGCATCCCCTGTACGAACATTGAAGGCAGCTCCCACACTATTTACTGTTTCTAAATCTGCTTTCATAAAACTCATCCCAATTTGCTGATTATCTCTTATATGAACAAATACACATACTTCATTACCAGAATGTCCCTTAAGTGTCTCAATCTGTACTGAGAAATATGTAAACCCTGAGAATCCCTGATTCACTGTCATTGTCGGTATCAGTCCGTCTGAAATGCCTGTTATATACGTATCATCATCTACTGGCGTGATAAGATATGCTCCGTTACCACTTTCCTCTATTATGCTTATCTCGTATCCACGAGAAACCAATTCACCTACATTCGCATCCAATTGAACTTGTATTGCATACGTTCCAGCCTGTAATGGGGTTCCTGAGATTTCGCCAGTTCCTGGATTCATAGTTAATCCATCAGGAAGTCCTATTGCAGTCCATGAATAAGGTTCAGTTCCTCCAATTCCAGTAAATATCGCTATAAAGGATTTGCCAACAACACCCGTAGGAATTACTCCTTGTATACCAGTTGGTTTTATTGTCACTTCTGTTGAAGCTGTTTCACTATCAACAGTTACTGAGATTGTTGCTATCCCCGTTTCAGCGCTTGTAAAAGTTGCTTTCGCCAATCCATTCACAGTAGGAGCCATTCCTTCCACGCTACCAAGATTGGTACTATATGCAACTATCTTTCCCGTTGGCAGAGAATCATCAATCATTCTCTGACCGAGATTGTTCATTGTAAATCCTGCATTTATGAAAGTACTACTATGAAGTGATGTTGGATTTTCTGAAGCTTCCACAGTCAATACAAGCCATGTTGAAGCGTCAATGTTATTCCCAACTACCCCATCTGGTCCTATGTTCGATCCCCACCAATTATCCTTTGCGACCATATTTCCAGCCTCGGCGTATAATTCATTGTCGTCTCCATTGTCCAAAATACAACAACCCCTAATTGATATTTCTAAAGAACTAGCGCTCTGAATTCCTCCTCCAGTACCACTAACACCATTAATGCCAGCATCACCTGGCCATGAATCAGGCCCCCCTCCAGCTTGTTCCGCTCCAGCACCACCATCACCCGGATAGTTATTCTCAATTATACTGCCTGTTACTATTAGTGAGCCGGTACTGTATATGCCTCCACCAGAGCCACCCACACCACCATCTCCACTATCTATAGGAGTCGGAGCGCTAGGGTGATCAAAACTTCCTACACCAACACCACCATTGCCGCCATTACCTGCACTATTATTCTTTATCGCACAACCAGTTACCACTAGTGTTCCTGCGTTGTGTATTCCTCCTCCAAACCCACCGGCGCCTCCATCTGTACCCAAACTGTCGACACCATCGCTACCATTTGGAGCTTGACCATTTTGAATGGTGAGATTTTTGATTCGAACATCACATCCATTCTCAATTGTAATTACTCTATTCTTATTGCCTCCATCAATTATCGTTTTATCATATCCTTCTCCTATTAGCGTGATTGTTATATTATTTGATATGATTAAAGGTGTATTTCTATATGTCCCTTCACCAATATGTACTGTATCGCCCCCACCATTGCCGACAGCTTCAATACCTTTTTCTATTGTTTGGTAAGGATTATCTTCTGTACCATCACCAGTAGCATTATTACCGCTTAACGAAACATATATGATACTTGTATTCGTTGTTTCTATTGCCATTACACCTGTAATTGGCAAAGAAAGGGCTACGACCAAAACCAATGCAAGTATTAGGCTCCCCACTTTAAAACTAGTTCTTTTCATGAAATATACCTCCTAGGATTGATGGATAGATTTATTAAGACTGCAATTAAAGTAACTTTTATACATTAAATGTTAATTTAATTGTACCACACAAAATGTATTATCAACACGTAGTTGTTAATTAGGGTTCTGGTGTAAAGATTGCTTACACTATCCACCGCATCACTGTTTAGTAAAATTTCTCCCTATTATTCAGTTTTTATATTGCTTCGGTCATTAATACACTTACAAAATTCATCTCTAGCAGGACAGAATCAACACCTTCAACCTGTCCTGTTCGAATCATATTCATTGCTTCAATACCAGCTAAGGTACTGGAAGCTTTCTTAAAGTCTTTAAATCCAGACATTGTTTTGTACAACCTTTTAATATGGCGATGATCCTGTTCGATTATATTGTTCATGTATTTACTCTGGCTAAACTTAGTTTCCTTCTTGAGACTCTGTTCCTTGACGAATTTTGGAAATGCAAAAGAGTATGCCGGATTCTTATCAACATTAATGACCCTTGGATTGCTGTTATGTGGAGTAGATAATGCTTTTTCGATGAACGAAGAACTTCTTTAGAGCTTTATGATTACGCTTCGCACTAAAGTAGAAATCTATTGTAGTTCCAGTAGAATCAACTGCTCTGTAGAGATAACGCCATTCGCCTTTTACCTTAATATATGTCTCGTCAGTTCTCCAACTATCCTTTGTTTTCTTCAAAGGCTTCCTAATCATCTTATTTATTATTGGTCCGTATTGATGTACCCATCGCATTATAGTTGTGTGCCTAACTGTAAGTCCACCTTCTTCCATCATTTATATTTCGATAACTCAATGGATACTTGAAATACCATCTAACCGTCAATAGTATTATTTCTTTCCGATATTGCTTGCCTTTGAACATGCAACTTACCCCCATTTATTAGGAGCCAGTTTATCGTATATTGCTAAATTTTGCACCAGAGCCTCTATACATCAATCTAAAGTCACATATTAGCAAGGTATTTATCAATTTTACCGTACTAAAAATGCACTTAATTATCCTCCTTTATCTATAAGTGCGGGTAATTAAGTGCATTTCTCTATTTTTCTCTTCTTATTTGTATTGCCTATGTGTTGAGTTCCAATTCTTCATGAATTCCTCTTCAATAATCATCGCTTGAAAGGGCGGGTCGAGAAAAGAGATAATCAATTTAATGACTCCATCCAGGTTTAATTTGTATTTCAATACCTTCTTACAAAATATATCCCATCTATTTATAATTGCATCATTCGTGATCAGTCTCTCGATGACTTGAACTGAATCTTTCTCAATTGGTGTTCCTCTATTTGAGAAGGTCTCATATATTGCTTCTTGAACTTTTCGGCCTTCGAATTCAAAGGAAGTCGCAAGGTAATATATATCATAAAAATCTTTCATGCGTCCCGTAGATTCCATGAATCGAACAATGGCATCAAGCTTTTCCGATATCGTTGATTCTAAAGAATAGGTTAGAATGGTTGGTCTTTCAAACCCCTCTAGCAAAACAGGGAGTGTTCTTGTGCGTGGTGATGGAGCAATTGTATCTCCAACACCAAAATCAACACTAAATGGCGTCTTTGTTTTGCCCAGACGCCCTATTAGATTTACACGAATACCTTGATACTCTTTCATTTCACTAATCGTTTCAACGCTTCTTATTTCAATTTCCATGAATTCATTATTACTCTTCGTAGCAATGATGGAGCCAACTAATTCTTCTACTGAACCCAGTTCATTAGAATGATTTTTAAGTAAATAGTCAGCATCAACCGTAGGTCTTGTTGTGAAGTCACTAATTGAATATAAGAGATATCCTCCCTTTAAAATGAGTTGTTCTCGATAATGACTCTGAGCCAACCTTCTAATAAATTCTTCCTGAAAAAACAAATTTAGCAGTTGCTGAAAAGCAATACCTTCTGCTTTCGCTTTATTCTTTAGCCTTACCAATATGGATGCGCTTGAATAATTCATTATAGCCACTTCCCTATCTGAGATTGAATCTTTTTCGTGATATTAAATATTTCAGCATACTCAAATAGTCGCCTGATGTTCTTTTGTGGGTCCTTGATGTATCTCATCACCGCATTGGTAAAAACTTCTTTTTCGAGTTTCTTTTCATAGCGCATAATGTCACACATGGTGCGATCCCTATCAAAAATTTTTACTTCAACACCATTTACTTCAAATGTTGAAACACCAATACTAAGGAATTTTGGCTCCTGGTAGTATGGTTTTACAAGAGGGTACTCGATCATATACCGGCTTTTTTCACTATCTCTATCCACTGCTATTTGCCAAGCCGTTGGAATTCTGTCTGTATAGTTATAATGCAAGAGTGCACTTTCAAGAAATATTACCGCTTCGGGGAAAAGTTTTGCGAGTATTATTTCCTCTGGGTTCACTTCATCAGTGAGTTCATAGTAACCATACTTTATTTTTGATATTTCTCCTTCTTCAAAAAGCTTCTTAATTTGTCGGCTACTTAGACCCAGTTCTTTCAGTTCTGATGTTTTCAGTACGCCCCCATGTTTTTCAAATTCCTCTATTATTTCATGTTTTTCAATCATGCTTGCACCTCTTTATCCGCATTGGAATTTTGATGCGGGTATTTAGGTGCATTATATCATCCTTCAAACTAATTATCAACGCATCTATACGCGCCTGAAATGCTCCAACAAAAACAAACCGCTATCCTCTGTTTCATTACACCTGGTAAAATCACCAAATTCTCCTCTAGACATAGGTTTGCGCTAATCTTCAAGAGTTGTGTATTGGCTGTAATCATAGCCTTCGCTACTCACTAGGACCCGGTTCTGGTGCAAAGATTGCTTGTAAAATCCATGGATACCTTCAACCTGTCCTTTTCGAATCATATTCATTGCTTCAATACCAGCTAAGGTACTAGAAGCTTTCATAAATCTTTAAATCCAGACATTGTTTTGTACAACCATTTAATATGGCGATGATCCTGTTCGATTATATTGTTCATATATTTACTCTGCCTGAACTTGGTTTCCTTCTTGAGACTCTGTTCCTTGACTAACTTTGGAAATGCAAAAGAGTATGCCGGATTCTTATCCACATTAATGACCCTTGGATTGCTGTTATGTGGAGTAGATAATGCTTTTTCGATGAACGAAGAACTTTCTTTAGAGCTTTATGATCACGCTTCGCACTAAAGTAGAAACCTATTGTAGTTCCAGTAGAATCTACTGCTCTGTAGAGATAACGCCATTCGCCTTTTACCTTAATATATGTCTCGTCAGTTCTCCAACTATCATTTGTTTTCTTCAAATGCTTCCTAATCTTTTCATTTATTATTGGTCCATACGGATGCACCCATCGCATTATGGTTGTGTGCCTAACTGTAAGTCTACGTTCTTCCATCATTTCTGCTATATTTCGATAACTCAATGGATACTTCAAATACCATCTAACCGTCAATAGTATTATTTCTTTCCGATATTGCTTGCCTTTGAACATGCAACTTACCCCCATTTATTAGGAGCCAGTTTATCGTATATTACTAAAGTTTGCACCAGAGCCCATATAAGTATGATCCAATTAAGCCTTCCCCAAGTCTATGGTTCAACGACTTCAAATTGCCTGATGGATCATAGTCATAGGAATGCTGTCCATCAGTAGTACTGATTCTCGTGAGATTTCCATTCTTGTCATAGGAGTAACCTAGTTGAATGTGTGTCGAATTCTCTTATTTTGCAATAAATTCGATTGGTCATCCTAAGTTGTCATATTCCAATTTCGATAGTATTCAAAACACATGCCAAAGCAGATTCCCCCTAGTACTCTAGATATATAAAACCCGTTGACATAAATAATCTATATCTACAGGTTCTCATTGTATCAATATTGGGTTTAAATATGGTGGATATGGGAAATTTATGCAACTTTTTCAACCGTATTTTATGTATACAAAACATATTTTTCGGACGATTAATATGCAATAGAGCGAGGATACTATTATACTATAGAACTTCATATCTCAAACCAATAATTGCAAATAAAGCGCCACCCCTTGACAGGACAACGCTTCCATCTTTCTAGCTCAGCAGAATTCTCCATTTATCAATATGGTGGAGATGGGTCATACCTGCAAAAATCCACCAAATATATTATAATTATATTTGAATGAATCAGTATTGGATAAATTTATCCCCTGAGACACCACAAAGTCTACATTTTTCAGGCCTGAATCTTTCAATATTACCACAGACAGGACAAAGGTAATAAAATACCTCCTCAGTCTGGTCTAGATTATCCAATGCTTCTTGGTAAAGCTTCGCGTGTACCTCCTCCGCTTTCATCGCATAGGTAAACGATCTAACCGCAGCCTTATTTCCTGCAGCTTCTGCTTCCTTCACGAAACCAGGATACATTTCCTTGTACTCGTGAGTCTCTCCTACAACTGCATCCTTTAAGTTATCAGCTGTTGAGCTGATTTTGCCTGCAACTTCAAAGTGCTTCAATGCATGCAGCGTTTCAGCATCAGATGCTGCCTTAAATAGCTTGGCAGCATTAATATTCCCCTCTTTCTCGGCTTTCTTAGAATAAGCCAGATATTTTCTATTTGCTTGAGATTCTCCGGCAAATGCCTCCATCAGGTTATCAAGGGTCTTGTTGTCGCTCATTCTTTATTCCTCCTTATTATCTCTACTAAGCTTTTCTTAAGTTATTCGACAACCAGTCGCGTTAATCCTTTTAAGGCTACGCTCAAACAACTCGTTGCGAAAGCAAACCAAATTGCCAATACAGAACAAATCCCATCTCTAGGCAGACCGTTGCAAGTCATCATAATCCCAGAACCCCCTATGTATTAAGGCTTCGAGGCACCCCTACTGAAATTCATATCTACTTTTCTTATTCACCACAGCGAGCTTCTTCCACACCAAATACTATCCTATGTCAATCTGGAATGCTGTGAGAATTTGATACCCAATCGCTTTACCTATATTGGAATTCAGTGGAAAAATGATACTCAGTTTTGACACCATATGCACAGAAAGAAAAAAACAAAACTATGCCTAGCACAGAACGAAGTACACCGAGGAAATGAGAACATAAACTGGATTCTAAATTGTTATAAGCGGAAGATCAGCAACATGTATGTTCAATCTGCCAACACGCAAAAAAACCATACCAGATTTTCTCTAGTATGGTCGTGGATTTGGTTGTCTAAAGACTATGATTTTAATACAATTTGGCGATATTGAGTATCGCTAAATTGTGTGCACCACCCGATAAGTCTAATACATACTGCAAGAAATGCTCCTGGCATATAGTATCCCGTAACGGCAATAAAAAAATATTCGCCTTTTTCATACAAATTCAATCCACGTTCTTCCATCATTTCTGCTAAATTGCGATAACTCAACGGATACTTCAAATACCATCGAACCAGCAATAGTATTATTTCTTTCTGATACTGTTTACCTTTAAACATTTAACTCACCCCCATTTATCTACTAGCAGCAAGTTTAGCCCATTTATATAAAGTTTGCACCAGAACCCTAACGCGAACAGATAACATCTCCAATATGAGCAAATGCAATATATATGGATAGAAAGGGCTATGGCAAATTAGGATACATATCACCATGCTTAAATATCGTTTATGGAATTCTATTGATTCGTCTTACTAAATATACACAAACATGATCGATGCAAATACTATGGATGAAAATACGATAAATACAAAATAATATGCTTGTCTTGTATCAAGTAATTCTTGTGTCATTTCGCGTTCTTTCGAAAAAACATAGTGAAAATACTCTGGTCCTCTAAGAGACTCTATGCCATTAAACAATTTATTGTATTCTAATTCATGATTAATCTTTAGGTACAGTTTATATTTTATCCAAGTTTTTCTATAATTAAGAATCCCATAGACTAGTGAGCAGATTGCATAAACATAAAATACACTTTGATCATGCATCAGTGCTCCAATAATAAAGGCTACAAAAAATATACAAGTTAGTATAGTGCACCATTTTGACAGCTTACTTTTAAGCATTTTATCCCCGCTATTCTCAATGAAATTTGAGCATCAAACCATAAAAGTGCTTAGCATAATATACTGCGACTAAACACTTTTATGTTGTTATACCCTTAGATTTTCTTTCTGAATCATCAATCTAGTCCTAGCTGATTTATTAATAAATCTCCCAAAGGTCCTAGCGCCCAAGACATGAACATTGCATCTGGAGATGTATATATATTGGTATACGTCTCCAAAACATGAGCTTCTGCAGGAGACTTTAAACCATATCCAACACTAAAGTAATTACCCCGATACCGATTATCATCATTCGAACATGTTACACCAGCACCAAATGTTAATGTACCGATGGCTGAAGATGCACCAAATTCTGTGCCTAATCCCTCAAGATCCTCAATACTATTGATACCATCAATCTTGGCAAAAGTCGCGCTTAAATCTGCGTCAAGATACCCACCTCCTGCACCTGCTGAAGTAATTCGTCCAACGCTTACAACCCTACCAATACTATCAACCACAACAACATAACCTGCACTATATTGTGCTGCTCCGCCAGCTGAAGCTGTCGCATCCGCCGTAACTATTATAGCAGTTTTGCCATCCTCAAGCGGCAATACATAGCCACTTTCTTCAAACAGCTCATCTAGGATTTTTTTCCCTTCTTCAGTTTCATTCATTATATTCATCATTATTAATTCTTCTGTCGATTCATTTCCGCTTGGGTCAACATAGATAATGGGATTCCCCATACAGTATGAATACCGATTTAAGCTTAGAGGCGCACACAACTCACCTCTGTAACTATCCTCAGAAGTAAATCTCTGCGTTGATGGGTCGTAGTACCTAGCCCTCAGATAGTAGTTCCCCGTCTCTGCATCCAAATACTCTCCCGCATAGCGATAAGGATTATCAATTGGATTCACCATCTGGCTCGACATAAGCTCAGGCATCACGCCTTGCATTTGGTAATCCGGACTATCTACAGCATTCCCGTATGGATCGTAAGTGTACTCTTCAACAATTTTACCCAGTCCGTCAGTTAGCTTTGTCACATCACCGTGAGCATTGTGGAGATAGTAGTAATCATTCCCATTGGCTTCACGAGATAATAATCTGAGTCCACGAACATTCAGCGCAGTAACTGCAGATCTTCCATCCAGCTCAACGATAATATTAGCGTTACCATCATAAATAAAATAGGTGGTTTCTCCACAATTCTCTTTGCTTGTACGAAGATTCTGTCCATTGTACTTGTAATACGTGTTGAATCCTGCAGTGTCCTCCACACCAACCAACTGGTTGTATCCATTATACCTAAATTCATCCGTTAAGATAACGATGCTTCCATAGATACCCTGGAATACTTCATCCTTTTGAAGCTGGTTTCCTTCCTGATCATAAGAAAATCTTAGAAACGAGGTTTCTTCTCCCCGTGTTGTTTTCTTCAACTGCAGCCTGTTGTACACATCGTAAGTGTAACGGTTCTCAAAGATCATATGGGATCCACTTGGCGTCTCAATCATCTCAGTCAGAGATTTGATGTTTCCTAAATCATCGAAAGAGTAATGTTGTATAGTGCCATCCGGCATCTTCCATTTCCAATCTGGAAAGGCTGTCATAGCTGTACTCAGTGACGTCAAACCCTTCAATCTCCTTAGTTCGGTTACCAACCCTATCATATTCATACAAATATGATTCAATTGAATCTTCCCCAAGTTTATGATTCAATGACTTTAAATTGCTTGATGGGTAATAGGTATAAGTGGACTCGATACCATTGATTCCATTCTGCTCTTCAATCAGTCTGCCTGTTGGATCATATCGTAGGAATACTGTCCATCAGGAGTACTGATTCTCGTGAGATTTCCATTCTTGTCATAGGAGTAACCTAGTTGAATGTGGGTAAAATTCTCTTGTTTTGCAATAAATTCGATTGGTCATCCTAAGTTGTCATATTCCAGTTGCGATAGTATTACCCAAAACACATGCCAAAGCTGATTCCCCCTAGTACTCTAGATATATAAAACCCGTTGACATAAATAATTTACGTCAACGGGTTCTCATTGTATCAATATTGGGGTTTACATATGTCTAAAGACTAATATTTTGATACAATTTAGCGGTATTTATTTTCGCAAAATCGTTTGCACCCATAGCCAAACTAATACAAACAGTAACATAATTGAAACAAACCATCTTAGGCCTTAAAAGTCCCCATGGCCCTTATTCTTGCTAATGCCTTAAGATTTTTTTGTGTATCTTTTGAATTGCTTGCATGAACACTGTTTAGCTTTTTCTTTCGAAGATAATATTTCAGTAGTGAGACCAATAAACCCACTGCTCTTTTTAACAAATGCAACACCAATAAGAGAAACACATCCTCAATAAAATATCATTTTCCTGTTTAACCTACTTCACACCAAAAAATTCCACAATCTTTTATAAATCTTATATCGACCTGATTCTTTGAGTTGAGGGCTGCTAAAACATTGCCGAAATTTTTCTCATCACACTCTACTCGGTCAATATGAATAATGCCATCAACTGCTACTCAGTATTTATATTGCTATGGCTATTAACTCATCTATACAATTCATCTCCAACATTGCTTATCGTGAACATACACGTACCCCCATTTTTTATTAGGGACAAGTTTTCATATATGGATAACGTTTACACCTTAACCAGATAAAACCTCCTGCCATTGTGTTGCCCTATGACAGGAGGCTTTCTTTCAATCTGTTTTTACTTTGCTTAGATCACACCTTCGGTTTTACTTTAGTTACTAACCTCAGAAAGTAGATTGTAGAGCACTTGCACCATTTGTGCCCGTGTTGAGCTATTAGTAGGATTCATTTTTCCTTAACTGCCAGATACGATACCCGCCGAAACGAAAGTCTGTATTGGATCTTTTGCATAGTCTGCAATCGCTCCCGCATCGCTGAAGTCTTCAAGAACATCTCCGGATTTTTCTGCTGGTAGTTCACCTAACACTTGTAGTGCGTTATAAAGAAGTGTGAACATATCCTGCCTTGTTATTTCCGCATTGGGTGCATACAAATTGTGGTTCTGGTGCAAACTTTATCCATATATGATAAAGTTTGCACCAGAACCATAAATTTAATACTATGATATAAACAGAAGGCTTATAGACATATGAAGGCTATCTTGACTCATTCGCATTGTCCACATAAACTAGGTATTCATTCGTTGGAGAGCAAAACTCCTTCAGCTTTTTTTGATTTCCGCACTATTGGTTTATTCCACTACAAAACACCTCATTAATCAATTAATAACAGACGCTTGGTTGTATAATCAAGCAATATAAAATATTGGGGTGCCTTCTCGATTTACGAGTTGACACCCCAACATTTATTTATGAACCTATAAAAAATCATTCCTACTTATTTTTACATCAATCTTCTGGGTAATACTCTGACTAATTACCTTTTTTATTTCTCAAAAAGGTTTATCAACATAGCAGCCGCCTCAGCGCGAGAAGTATTTCCTGTTGGATCAAGTATACCACTACCTTTTCCATTAATTATTCTTGATCCTACAGCCCATTTAATAGCGTTGCGCGCATAGGCTGAAGTCCTGTTGGCATCTGTGAATTTTGATAAATCATCACTAGCACTCAAGTCATATCCTTTATATACTGCATAATGCTGAAACATAACGGCGAGTTGCTCTCGTGTGATATTATCATTAGGCCCAAAAATATCTTCTCCGTATCCTTCCACAATCCCATGCTCAGCTGCCCATGCAACTCCAGCATTGTAGTATTTATCCGTGGACACATCTTTGAAGCCATGAACTCCCGCTGTTTGTTTTCCATCTATAGTCCACAGTACTGTAACAAACATACCACGACTTATAGCTGCATTAGGACTAAAACTATTCACAGAAGTACCTGTAAACCAGCCTCTATCATAAGCCGTCATGACCGGTCCATAATACCAGGTGCTCTCTGGCACATCCGTAAATTCAAATGCCTCAATCTTTTTAAACGTAGCAGAAAGCATATGATTTGATCCCACTTTTATAAACTCGTAAGAATTGACTACGCCCACGCTCTTGTCGTCTACCTTAATGTCATTAATTGCATATCCTTCATTAGGTATAATGTTAAATGTAGCATTTTCCCCAGATTTTACACTAACGCCCTTTACTGCTTCGATGCTACCACCTTTGCCGGCAGTAGTGGTGATAGTGTAGGTTCTTGAGGAAGAACTTCCACCGCCGCTACTACTAGATGTTGGTGCTGCTACTACCACCTCTACGCTTGCCGTGAGTGCTCCTGGGTTTGCAAAATCTGCTGGTATTGCTCCCAAGGTAGCGGTAAATGTATAACTTCCTACAACAGACGGATCATAACTATCGGTATCCACCCATGTTGTTACAGGAACGGTTACCGCACTTGTATTTGCGCTCACCATTGTAGGTAGTACGTCAATTACGGCTGTGGCGTCTGCATACGTTGCTGAGCCTGCCATTCCGGCGTTTACATCCGCAATGGCATCAAAGGCTGTGATGTCTACGGGTGCTGCTACTACCACCTCTACGCTTGCCGTGAGTGCTCCTGGGTTTGCAAAATCTGCTGGTATTGCTCCCAAGGTAGCGGTAAATGTATAACTTCCTACAACAGACGGATCATAACTATCGGTATCCACCCATGTTGTTACAGGAACGGTTACCGCACTTGTATTTGCGCTCACCATTGTAGGTAGTACGTCAATTACGGCTGTGGCGTCTGCATACGTTGCTGAGCCTGCCATTCCGGCGTTTACATCCGCAATGGCATCAAAGGCTGTGATGTCTACGGGTGATGCTACTACCACCTCTACGCTTGCCGTGAGTGCTCCTGGGTTTGCAAAACCTGCTGGTATTGCTCCCAAGGTAGCGGTAAATGTATAACTTCCTACAACAGACGGATCATAACTATCGGTATCCACCCATGTTGTTACAGGAACGGTTACCGCACTTGTATTTGCGCTCACCATTGTAGGTAGTACGTCAATTACGGCTGTGGCGTCTGCATACGTTGCTGAGCCTGCCATTCCGGCGTTTACATCCGCAATGGCATCAAAGGCTGTGATGTCTACGGGTGCTGCTACTACCACCTCTACGCTTGCCGTGAGTGCTCCTGGGTTTGCAAAATCTGCTGGTATTGCTCCCAAGGTAGCGGTAAATGTATAACTTCCTACAACAGACGGATCATAACTATCGGTATCCACCCATGTTGTTACAGGAACGGTTACCGCACTTGTATTTGCGCTCACCATTGTAGGTAGTACGTCAATTACGGCTGTGGCGTCTGCATACGTTGCTGAGCCTGCCATTCCGGCGTTTACATCCGCAATGGCATCAAAGGCTGTGATGTCTACGGGTGATGCTACTACCACCTCTACGCTTGCCGTGAGTGCTCCTGGGTTTGCAAAACCTGCTGGAATTGCTCCCAAGGTAGCGGTAAATGTATAACTTCCTACAACAGACGGATCATAACTATCGGTATCCACCCATGTTGTTACGGGAACGGTCACTGCACTTGTATTTGCGCTCACCATTGTAGGTAGTACGTCAATTACAGCTGTGGCGTCTGCATACGTTGCTGAGCCTGCCGTTCCGGCGTTTACATCCGCAATGGCATCAAAGGCTGTGATGTCTACTAATGTTGCTCCTCCAGTTACTGTAATTGAACCCGCAACGGATTCTCCTAATGGTTCCGAAGTGTCTCCACCAGCAGACGCTGTTACGTTCGTAATTGTAATCGGATACGTCCCGTTTACAGCACCACTTTTTATGGTAAACTTAATTCCCACAAGATTCACTACCTGCCCTGCAGCCCCAGCTGGAATTGATTCACCTCCGCCACGCGCAAGAACAATATTAATATACCCAAGACTATTAAATATTCCCACGGTAGGTTCACTACCTAAATTTAGTCCACTTGTTGGAACAATTCCATCTTCTCTACCATCAAAGTCGCTATCGCTTTCATCAATTTCAAATTGGTCTTTATCATAATTAACCGTAAATTGCATTCCAGCTAACCCGACACCATCATTCATAGTAAAATCAATTTGTACTTCTTCTCCTATCGTACCAGTTCCATTTGAAGCGGCAGCCCTCTGCGCTAGTGTTGCAGCAGCCTCATCTACAGGGATACTAATAAAAGCCAAAGATACGGCTAACATTACTGCAAAAAATTTGCTTGAAAACTTATTCTTAACATTCATAATTTTCATCCTCTCTTTAATAGTAGTTTAGTTATAAACTGTTATTCAACTGGAAATTGGGGTAAAGTTCCTACTATGTATTTAGAAATCAAAACATAATCTACTATATCTATTTTGGCATCACCGTTGACATCCGCAACTAGTACTTGGTCATCGCTAAAGGTATAAGTTCCCGCAATATACTTTGCAACTGAAATGAGGTCGACAACATCAATAATCTTGTCGCCATTCACATCACCATACATGTTTACTAACTCCTCGCCGATAATGCCACTGGAAGCAGAAATATTTCCGGTCTGAACATTGCTCGTGATTTCGCAAGTAAGTGTTTTACCTATGTCATCTTCTTGTATAGTATAAATCTCATCACTCCCTAGAACCTCGCTATCTTCTTCTCTAGACCATTCATAGGTTAGAGACCCTGTGTTATTACTATCACTAAGAATAACATTGATCTTTTCCCCATAATTCTGCGTTCCTAATATTGTAACGGTTCCGTTCAATTCTAACGGTGCATCAATTGTGACTGTCTTACTCTCAAACTTACTGCTATCGAAATTAGAAATACCAGTTATAGTAATAGTAGCCGCCGTTTCATCTTCGCCGACAACTAGCATTCCAACGCTTACCATTTCTTCAATGGAAGGCTCAAAATACATACCTCTGTGTTCGATAAAGGTATTTTCACTATCATTTCCAGTCACCTTCCAGTTTACTGACGGATCAAAATCTCCGTGACCAAAAACATATGCTTCTACTTTTTGTGCTGCCCCTGGTTGCATATTATTACTATCAGGGTAAACGAAAAAATAATTAATTTCATTAGGTGCAAGCACCCAGTTTATGGTGAATTCATTGCTATAATAGTCCACTCCATCAATTTTGTAATATAATCTGAAGGTTTTTGTGCCCACTGTATCACTAGGCATATTTAGGTCATGAAATCCTGGTGCTTTATCTGCTTCTTTCATTGAAATGTCGTCCCAAACTTCGCCATTCTTTACTTGAATACAAGCATAGTCTAACGAGCCTTCATAAGAAATACCATATGTGTACCTAGCCCCTGTTGAATTATCTTTGCTTGTATACGATGTGTAACCTACTGGTTGAGTTTGAAATGGGCTGTATGTGAAATTCGGTTTAAGTTCTACAGTTTTGTTTGGCATAGTAAATTTAGCGAAAGCGCTATTTATTGTGCCTTCTACAAAAACCAATTCATCCACGCCTTCAACCAACCATTTATCAAAGCACATGCCTGAGCCTGCAGGATCTGCATGAATAAAAACAGTATCTCCTTCCGTATAATTTCCACTGCCACCTCCATTTTCGACAAGTACATAATGTGTCTCAAGAGGAGGAACGCCCCAATCAACCGTAAATTCCTCACTGTAGCTCTCTACATACGGCGTTTGTAGCCATAGTCTGTAGGTCTTTTCCCCAGCCACATCGCACGTGAAATAGTCGGTGTGCACTCCAGGTTGCGCTTCCACCCACTTAACTCTCTCCCACTCGGTTCCATTGTATACTTGAAGTGAACATTGGCTATATGTTACGCTATTCCAATAATGCATTTCCCAATTAAAAGCAAGTGGTTTTCCAGCTACCGCCTCTCCGTCTACTTCAGGATGTTTTGTAAAAAAGGTTTCCTCCCAATTTCCATTTATAACTACATCTTTGGCTGGCATAATAAATTTAATTATAGGGCTAGAAGCACCCTCCAAAATAACCAGATCATCATCATCAATATCCCAGCCCCTAAATATCTGATAAGGGCTATCGCTATGGTAGGGATTTGGGGATGACGTAAGAGTAATAATATCTCCCGCAAGGTGATAACCTGGAGGTGAAAAAGACCCACTATTTGTACTAGCTCTGTAAGATTCACAACCTATATACTTGTTAATCCTGTAGCCATCTTCTTCGTAAGGCCATCTGGCAAACACTTTAGTCGTGTCCTCCACATGCACATTAACAGGATCAGTGGCATTAGCTAGCACGGTAAGCGTCATTGTCCCAATATTTGCAAGTTGAGCACCACTACCGAGTCCTTCCGTTATTAATGTTTGGCTATCAGAGAATGTCCCAGCAGATTTTATTGTCACATCCCCAGTGGTATCAATAATAATACTATCTGGCGCATATACTCCCTTCGTAATCCCACCATTGAGGTTAGTCTCCAATGAGGAGTTTTCGTCAACACGGAATATCTTGGCATAAATCCCATATATTCTATATGGATGATTGTTTGGACTTAATGACCTTATGCTAACCCGAGCCTTTCCTGTGATATTTACCCCGATTGGAGATGAGCAGTCAATCCCCTTTGCTATATTATTAGAGCTCGATACTGAGATATCAAGTTTGGCATCCTCTTCAGCAGTAATCGTAAGCTTACCGGTTTCGACAAGCACACCATAAACTAAGCCAGAACTATTATTAGTAATCGTATTATTACCTTTTAATTTGACTGTTAAAGAACGGGACTGATCCCCTCTTCTGGTTTCAAGCATAATACTGCCACCGTAATAATTATATAGAGTTAATGCTTCTTCCCCAAGTTCAGCGGTGCAAGTACTACCATTCAATACGCCTGATTTGCTGCGAACTCCGTTTACAAGATATTTGTACTCACTGTTAAGTTCTTGCCCATTGATGATAACATGGTCTGTATACTCTCCCGCATATGCCGGCATAGCTGGCACCATCGTTAGCACCATACACAGTGTGAGTATAATACCTAGCATCCGTTTTATCCCGTGCCCTGTCATTTTTTTCATAAGTATCTCCTCCTTATTCTTCTAACAAATTTATACTCAGCCATGATTTCCTGCTCAACTATAAAGATATTAATTTCGATACCAAATAGTCAATGGGCACATCATAAAATACAAAATCATCGATTTGCTTCACCCACTTAGCTTCCACTACCTGCTGGACACTTTTGTCATTTTGTTCCGAACACATGAGAAGCAATTTACATTCTGGCGCATCTTTACGTAACTCCTTGCATATTGTCAAACAATAAGACATATCATAGAGACCAGATTCTGCAACTTCAATAAGTGCAATTTTAGCAGTGTAACGGCGAATCACATCCGTAGCCTGATGATAGTCAGGCTCAAACATTAAGTGGATATCGAGACTATCTTGAAACCTATCCATCAAACCCTGAACAATCGCCATACGGCTCATTAACAACATAATATTGGGCAATGTTTGACCCTCCTAACTATTTTATTTTTAATATATCGTTTATTGTTTTTTTTAGCCCTAGCCGTAACGGCTAGTCTTTAAAAATAAGCATAAAAAATAGGTCTGCCACAAACCTGTTTTTTACTTACTTTTTATAAATTTTCATTAAACGGTTTTCTATTTAATATAGAGGGTTGATTAAACCATTTGAAATCATATAAAATGCTAAGTCAACGGTTTTCTTAAAACCTGTTTTTGCCAGCATATTAGATTTGTGATACTTTACCGTGTGTTCAGTGATGAAAAGCTCATCCGCAATTTCTTTGTTGGTCATATGCTTGCATAAAAGCCTCAATATTTCCATTTCCCTTTCAGTAAGTGGTGTTTCTCCCACCGCCGTATGAATAGTTTTTGGGACAGGGAAAAAGTTCTCACCTGCCATGACACCTTGAGCTACCCGCACAAAATAGTCAAGACTTTTGCTCTTGAAAACAAAAGCCTGCGCTCCTGCTTCTTTTGCCCTAGGAGCATACGTAATCTCATCAAACCCAGACATTACGATAATTTTAATATCTGGATACATTTCTCGAATGACTTGGGTTGCCTCAATCCCCGATGCGCCCCCTTCAGTGCAAACATCCATTAGAACCAAATCTGGTTCTAGTTTTCTACAATACAATTCGGCATGGTAAGCACTTTTCAAACTTCCACTAACGATAAAACTATTGGTGCTTGTCAGTGCTTGGGACAGTGAATCACACATTGATTCATGATCATCTACAATCAACACTTTATACATATAAGTCCCCTCCAGGTAAAACAACAGACAAAGTGAACAGTGGGTATTGAATGATATCCAGGTTACCACCTCGGGCACACACTTTTTTTCTCATGGATCCAATGCCACTACCTGTCGCAATTGGGACGGGTGATGTGTACCCATTGTTGGTTATTGTTAGATAATATGCTTGTTTTACTTTTTCAGACTTGATATTGATTTCTGTTGCTAAACCATGGCGGACAGCATTTGTGGCACCTTCCCTTATAATGTCAACAAAGATACAGGCTTGTTGCTCATTGTCTGGCAGTTGCCCGTCCACTTTTATCTCTACGCCGATTGCAGCGAAAATCTGCTGAATACTTTTTAGATCTTCTTTTGGCCCAGTTTTACTCTGTTCTGCTTTTAGTTCATCCAAAAGTCCTTTCGATAAGGATGTAAGCAAATCATAGTCTAGGCAATGCTCGTTCTGTATAATGCGAAGTAGTACCGAGAGACGTTGTCCCAAAATATCATGAACGCGCATCTTGGCCTTCTCAATTCCCTGTACCTTGCTAAAAATATGCAAATTGGCAATTGCATTTTTTAATTCATCACTTTTTCTACTAAGTTCTTGCGCTTGATTCTGTAACTTGACCGTCAATGCCCATTGTTTACTAACATCCGTCGCAGAAATATAAACATACTTTTTCCTTCGGAATAAAACATCCTTTTTTGTAAATATCCATGCTGTCCCATTCGGCAAAGGATAAATCATTTGACCCTCTAATTCTGCTTTTTTGTATCTCGCTTCATAAGGATCCGAGACAAGCAGATCATAAAACTGTATTGAGTTGCGAAATATTTTGCCTGTCATCGCAATCATCAATTTTCGCATTTGGTGATTGGCAAGCAGAATGTAGCCATCATTTTCAGAAAATAAAACGCCTGAGTGCAAGCTATTCACTGCCTGGACAATCGACAATGCAGAAATGCTTGTTTTTATTGCAATGAGACTGGATACACTAATTATAATGCTTCTAGCTAGAAATAAAATTAAAGCAGCAATAAAGAACCAAGAAAAAGCAGGGCCTAGTATTGACTCCATAATTGGCAAGGATATCACTGCGCCCGGTATAATAGAAAGAGGCAACAACTTTTTATCAAATCCACAGACAAGAATAACTAGAATTAAAATTAAGATAAAAACAAAGCTTCTAGTATTCTCATATCCTGACAGCACAACAAATCCATTTTTATAACCATTGATCACCTGACCATACATAATAGAAAAGACAAAAATCTCACATATTATAGCTATTTCAAGCAGTGTTTCTAAAGCTCGGGCAAATACATCGCTGAGACGATAATAAGTCAACACCATAGCCAGAGTTTGACTCAAAATACAAACCCCAAGTAGAAAAGTAATTAAGAGCCGGGCAATCCATGAAAAAGTGTAAAATTCAATCATATGCGACACCACCTTTTGGAAAGGAAATGCTGATACCTATGGTATCATCTACATCCTTCGTGACAATCTCACCCTTTTCCGCTGTAATCGCAACAATGAGTTTTGATTCTGGATTGATAAATCCGATATCTTCTGACGGCAAAAGTCCCATGGTAAGGAATCCTTCATCGATTCTCAAATGTGCAATAATATATGGGCAACCTTTTTGGACGGCCAAATCAACCACCCAATAGAAAAAATCGTACAATAACGTAGCATGCCTAATTGCAATGCTTTCTTTTATTTCATTGCTGATTGCAATTTGTACATTCGAATAATATGTTATTTCTGAAAGTTCCTTAATATGAATAATTAATTCACCGGAATCGGTGGTAGCGTTTGCCTTCTCTTTGAAAAATAAATTGCAACGACGTTTTATATAGCAAAGTAATAAAGCAATTCGTGTGATTTCCTGAGATGGATTTTCAGCGAAAGCTAATTTTTCTATCATAGTTGATAATTGTATTATATGTTCATCAATTTCGCCCCCCAACTGTTCCATCAAATCTTTTTTCGCATTTTTTTCATTAGTCATTCGCTTTAGCTTTTCTTCCTCAGCGAGCATGACGTTAGCGTCTTTCAACATTTGTGTTGACTTCTGAATTTCCTTTTGTAATTGGCGTAGTTTGCGAATATCCTCCTGCCAGAGAGCATAGCCACCCGGAATTGGGTTCGCAAATAACAAAGAATCATCCTTCTGAAGGATTGGGGCCGGCGTTGAAGCCAACACTTTGTCAAGATCATCCATATTGATGGATACGGCAGATGCTGACATCAATATTACATCTTTATCTTGGTTGATAATTTGTAGTTTAAGAGGTGAGCGTGTGAAAATATCGATATATTTCGTGTTGACTGGAATCAGACCCGAACGAATGCAAGTTTCAAATAAAAGCATTGCAAAAATTCCTGTAACAATGGTAAGGTCGGTTGCATAAACAAACGGGAAACGGGTAATATATAGATAATTATATACACCAAAGGTTAATAAAATAGTAAGAGGGAAAAGGAATCTTTTTTTTCTCGGATTTCTTAGACTTTTTTGTACAAGAATAACAAACACGGCAACAAGATTCGCCATGCAAACAAATAGCACTGTATAGTACCCAATGCCATAGCCGTAATTTATATCCCAATCCGGACGATTTAATTCTAAATGGAATACCAATCCATGAAGGTCATTGGTGAATACAAGAACCAGCAAAAACCCGATGCATATTGCCATCACCCGCCACCATTTTGGAGGACACGTTTCATTTTTCGGCTTATCAATAGACCATGCCATCCATAATAATACTAGGGGCAATGATAATTGAAATATATAATACGAGTACCATAGATATCGACTAAGAATTGGAACTGCTAGAACCTGATATTTTATGAGACGAACCAGTATCCACCCGTTTAAAATAATTCCAGTGAATAAAGCAGCATATGTAATCCCTTTCTGCATAGACCGGATCATAATCGCCACTACCCAGATTGTCACTATAATAATGTAAATTAAAGCGAAAAACAGGTGTTCTCGCTGGTCTATGGACATATATATTCGGGCTTTCAGAACGTTTCTTTCCATGAGGCAACTCGCATTTTGAGTGGCTTTCGAAAAGTAATTGTAATCATCCACTCTTATAGCCGGGCGATAGGCTCTTTCATCCGGATATATTGTAAGATTACTTTCTCCATCTAATAAACGTAAGTTTGCTGCAAGCAATACTTGGTTTACATCTCCAGAAAAGTTAAGATCTTCATTTGAAAGTAAACCCTTTTCGTATGTCAGTGTCCCCTCTTCAGGGACGATAATTTGAAGATTGCGCCCCTTTTCCATAAGATTAACCGCTTGATAATCGTAGCAAATAATTATAGGAGCCTCGAATGAATTGATTTTAAGAAGGTGTCTTTCTTGAAGTGAAGTCAACAGGTTAATGGGCTTTGTCAAAGTATAATGCCCACCTTCCAAGCCGTATGCCATCGCAGCCAGCAACATTTGTACATTTCCTGGCGTATCAGAAAAGCCTACTTCCTGTTGGGTAGCCAACAAATCATTCCAACTAGTAACATCAGCATCCGTTTGATTGCGATCCACAGCTATAACCACGGTGGCAAGGTACTGCGGATACCAATGATTTGCAATTCCCGTTCCAATTGCGCCAGCAGCTTGCGTATCAAAAGCTTCTGCAACGGCACCATTGTCTAATATATAATATGCATTGTTATCCGATAGCCCAGTCGTATATTTCGGTAAGATTTGTTCCACTACTTTTGGGTATAGTGAATAATCATCCAAGGTAAATAATATTGAATCAGACTTTAATTCTTTTGAGCAGCCAGAAAGAATATTAGCGACGATTAGGATGATCACGAAACCAATGAGTTTCATTGGTTGCTTTGTACACTGTGCAAGGCAAGCTTTCAAAAAAACACCCCCTACAATGATGACCTCTTAAAGTAAACTACTTTCATACCGGTATTCTAGCCATGTAAAACCCGAAAATGGTTTTTGTGCCGATGTCAAAAGGCTGCCATCTTTGCAAACAAGTATTTCAGCGAAACATCATAAAACACAAAATCATCGATAATCTTCTTTGCTTTTGCTTCCGTTACCATTTTACAATTTGCTTTATCATATTGCGAAATAAGCAACAAAAGATGACAATTTGGCAAACGATGATACAAGTCTTCACAAAATGCCAACACTGTCATTTCTTCTGTATTACAATCTATTCCATCTCGCAAGGCTACATCAATCAAAGCAATGTCAATGTCAAAGATTTCTGCATCCAGCAAAGCCTGTTTCGAGTTAAGCAATAAAATAAACTCGAATTTCAAGTCTGGCATAGCTCTTACCGCAACAGCAAGGCTTTGTGCAAGTATTTTATTGGTCGTTATTAAAGCAATTTTTTTCATTCTATCGCCTCTCTACATTTTAGCACTAGCTCGATTCAATGCTTGTAGCTTTTTCAGCAGATACAATATATCATGAAGACTACTGAATTACACTAGCCGCTAGGGATAGTTATTGGCGATTGCAAATTAGTAAATATTTCTATCATACAAAATTAATTAGAATTGATTAGGTTAGAAAATGGAATATGAAAGTGTCCAACCCAAAAGCCATGTATGGTTAATTTGTAAGAACACTTTTTATATGAATACTAGGACACAATACAAACTCAATATATCACAGCAGTAAGGATTATCGTTTCTGGTGCAAAGATTGCTTGTAAAATCCACAGCATTATTGGCTTAGTAATATTGCCCACTATTATTGAGTCTGTCAAGAAATTGGTGTAAACTTCCTTAAAGATTTTTCTTAACTCAATTCGTGGAAGGTCAAATACGTCCCTCGAAGTGAATTGCTAGCTGATTAATAATTTTACCCCAGTCCCGAGTCCTCATAGTCCATTTCTTGGTTATATCAATCATTGCCAGATACAGCATTTTCAACAGGGCATCATCGGTTGGAAACACACTCTTGGATTTCGTGACTTTGCGTAGCTGGCGGTTAAAGCTTTCGATGGCGTTTGTTGTGTATATCATCCTTCTGATTTCAGCCGGATACTCGAACATTGTTGCTACTTCATCCCAGTTGTCTTTCCAAGGTTTTACCGCGATATAATACTTCTCGCCCCACTTGTCTTCTAAATCTTGTAGAGCGTTCAAAGCGGAATCTTCGTTGATTGCTTTGTAGATTGGTTTAAGATCATTGACGAATGCTTTACGGTCCTTCCAGGACAGGTATTTCGTTGAATTGCGAATCATATGAACGATGCACCGCTGAATTCTGGTGTCTGGATAAACAGCCTGTATTGCTTCTTTAAAGCCATTCAGTCCATCGATAGACACTATCAGCACATCCTTAACACCACGATGCTGCAAATCAGTTAACACTTTAAGCCAAAATTTACTGGTCTCATTTTCTCCGACCCACATACCTACAACGTCCTTTTTACCGTCCAAATCAATACCTAGTATGATGTAGACTGCTTTGTTGACTATCTTTCCATCCTGACGGACTTTGTAGTGGATGGCATCCATGATTAGGTGGGCATAAACCTCTTGTAGTGGGCGTTGCTGCCATTCCTTTATTACAGGTAATATTTTCTCAGTAATCTGTGAAATCATGGTTGGTGATACATCAATTCCGTAAAGGTTATGTAGATGATCCTGAATGTCTCTGACAGTCATCCCTTTGGCATACATGCTTATGACCTGGTCATCAATACTTGAAACATCACGTTGGTTTTTCTTAATGATTACAGGTTCAAAATCCCCATTACGGTCTCTAGGTATGTCAATTTCCATTTCTCCATAATCGGAACGAACCTTTTTAGAACGAATGCCGTTACGGCTGTTTGTAGTATCCTTGTTCTTATAGTCATACTTGCTATATCCGAGTTCATGATCCAGTTCAGCTTCCAGCATTTCTTGCATGATGTCTTTGAATTGTGCTTTTAGTAGGGACTGGATGTCTTTGACATCCTTAAGCTCGCCTTCTTTCATGAGTTCGCGGATCAGTTGTTTGTCGATGAGTTTTTTCTGGGCCATTATAGTGTTCCTCCTTGAAGATAGATTTAGTTTATACAATCTCAGGAGTTTACACCAATTATTTTACACCCTCCCTTAATATAGGTTTCGTCAGTTCTCCAACTATCATTTGTTTTCTTTAAATGCTTCCTAATCATCTTATTTATTATTGGTCCATACTGATGCACCCATCGCATTATGGTTGTGTGCCTAACTGTAAGTCCACGCTCTTCCATCATTTCTGCTATATTTCGATAACTCAATGGATATTTCAAATACCATCTAACCGTCAATAGTATTATTTCTTTCTGATATTGCTTACCTTTGAACATACAATTCAACTCTATTTTTATTATAGGAGTGAGTTTATCATATATTACTAAAGTTTGCACCAGAACCGATTTTCTTGTGCTTAACAATATTGCTTAACAATATTTACAGTTACTACTACTTTTTTACATTGCTTTTCACCAATTTCAAAACTGTCTCTATATGGCCGGAGTTTGGCCAACTGATGTCAGTTGATCAATTTCAAATCTTACGTTTGCGGAAACAGGTCAACAGCTTTCGAGGTTTGAGGCAATATTTCAATGCTTTTGCTGTTTGTGGAAACATATCAATACGATTTCTTCTCTTTTCCAGCGGAATCTACACAAAGATGATTCGAAAATTCAGGCTTAACTCTTAAAAATGAAGCTCTCCATTTTCCGGGTTTAATTACTAATTGACAATTATTTTTAGTTATCTTTAAAAGTTCCTGGTTCTCACATTAAAAGCCTTTTAAGCAACCTGATGGCCGTAAATAAAACAATCTATCCATTTTTTTCCATGGCAACTTAGGGTATTTTTCTTTAAATGTTATGACATCATTCAAAGAATTTATGTACCATTGTTGAATTGAGGAAATATGATCTTCGTCAGAAAGCATTTCTTTTAGTGATACTTTCTTCCACATTCCTGCCCATTTATCTTCATTTGTTAAGCCAAAACTCTTCCATATTGTATTGGTTCCAGTATATTCAGATACTGCATTAACAATTAATTTTCTTTGACTATGATATGGTTTTACTCCTACCACAACTCCTATATCAGGATATTTAGTATCAATAACCTTTCCTTCAAACCAATACCCTATGCCAATCCAGAACCAATCATCTTGGTTGCCCATGTAAATATACCTGCCCGTGGTTCTTAATTGGCTTTCCGCTGACGGCATGTTATATTTCATTCCGCTTATTTTATTAAACATTTCCTCTACTTTTCCGCCAAGACTTTCCTGAGCCATTTCTCTAACCCGATTCATATTCATCAATGCACTTATATCATTAATTGTAAATTTTCTGGACATACTTAATCCTCGTTCTTTCATGAATCTCAATATTTCTTTTATTACTTCGATGTCTTCATATGGTTTTAAAAACTGAAATACTTGCCACCATCTCAGTTGAATGAAATTCACTTCACTTGTATTGTTTGAAAGAAAATCTAAGTTTTCTTTGCTGTCGTAGTTCTTTGTTATATAAATTAAATAACAAGAACACATATTATTTTGACTTTTCTCTGACAAGTATGAGAAATATCTTTGTAATTGATTAGGGCCTTCTGCTGCATGAATTTTATTCTCCACAAATATTATTGATTGCTCCATGTTCTCATTTGTTAGCTTGATTGCTATATCTGGCCTGCTTTCTGAATTATTCAGCACGTATTGTGTTGATACCATTATGCTTTCTATTCCAATTACGCTTTGCATACTCCCGCATTCTTTTAGAAAAGACACCAAAATACCCCTGTGATTTTGAAATATGTATGCTATTAATTCTGTCATAAAATCCTCTTCAGGACTCCTGTTTTCTCTTCTCCTATATCTAAATAATCTAGTAAATAAAGACTCCATTCAATAGCACCTCTTTTTATACTTCATCTGCTCTTTCTTGTAATCAATCTAACTTAATCAGAATTTGCTAACCATTTTATTGTATATATATATTCTCCCCGTTTCTTTGATTTTTCTTGGTTGTCAGGTTTTCGATAAACTATCTAAAGAACAGCAGCCAGATGGGTTTTATCCATTCTGGCTGCTGTTCTAGTTAGATGCACTTATTTTGAAAGCAGATTATAGAGCATTTGTGCCATTTCTGCACGGGTAGTTGATGCGGTTGGATTCAACATACCATTACTGCCAGAAATCACTCCGCCTTCAATCAATGCACTCATCGCGTCCTGAGCCCAGGATGCCACTTGATTTACATCATCGAAATCTGATAATTGTTTGTCCCCGTATGCCTGAGGCAATTCCTCGATAACTTCAAGGGCATTGTAGAGCATCACAAACATTTCCTGCCTGGTAATCGCCTGTTCCGGCGCAAACATGTTGTTTCCTATACCATTTACTATCCCAAGCGATTTTGCCTCAAGCAGGTAATTTGTATAATAGGTACTGCCTGCATCTACAAAATTTGTGGTTCCTTCCTCAGTGAAATCCGCGCTAATCCCGTAAGCGTTCATCAGCAATACGATGAACTGCCCTCTGGTTAGTTTGGTCTCAGGGCTGAATACTCCTTGACCGGTTCCCGAAGTGATCTCGCGTGCCGCAATGAAATCGATCGCATTCTTATACCACGTATCAGCAGCGACATCATTAAAGCTTATCGGGTTATAACCGATGACAAAATTAGAGAAATGTGTAGTTTTGAATACAACCGCTTTCAAATTAGCATCATAGCGCCCTCTGACAGCTATCAGCTTACCATCGTCAGACAAGTAGTAAATAACCACCGTGTTTGGATTTTCACCTGTCTGAAGTTCGTAAGGAATTGTTACTGTCGCATGTCCCCCATTGAAGTGGGAAACCTGAGTATCTCCATTCATGACGCTTATATTATATACAGGTCTTCCTTTTGTTTTTGCCTTATCTGCTTCTATCAGGGAGTCATTATCGATAATGCCTGCCGATATTACTACCGTTCCGCCACTTTCAGCAGATGAGATGGTATTAAGGGCTTTCTCCTCAAAAACAATCGAAATAAAGGGTGAAGTTATGGACAAACTAGCATCCGTTTTATTAATTATTCTTGCCAAATCCGCTTGAAGAATATCTACTTTTAATTCTTTAGTCCTTGCCGTTGTTTCAACTACAAGATCAATCCTATCATTCTTGAGCGCACCTCCATGAGAAGAGATTTTGTCTAGAAGCGCCTCTACGATTGCAGTGCTTGCTGTAGCAGAAGTGGTTCCGGAAGTTGTGGTAGGAGAAAGCTCTGTACTATTTGTGGTTGAATTATTATTTTCTTCCGTGATAACGACAATTGTTGGTGCAGTATAGGAGCTACCACCTCCACTTGGAACAGGTGCTTCCCATAATACACTAGATAACGTAGGATAGTTCCCAATATTTTGATCCCATATTAATAGTGTTGTATCGGCAATTGTATTCAATGCAGTATTTAGAGTGCTCTTAAAATTTGTAGACTTCATTTCAACTTCAGCTATTTTCCCTTTGGCTGAAGTATTATCGTCATTACCAACTTGATTGTCAGCTCCACATGAGTCAAGCCAATAGGAATCGGAGATTGTATTCACACCCTCACTATGACCTAAAATACCACCGACATTAACAGTACCATCTATTTCTTCAGTATATGCGTCAATTGTGCCAACATTATAAGAAACGGATATTGTTGAATTATATTGCAACTGCCCCGCGATACCTCCTGCGTTGTTTAGATAACCACCTGTCGCTGAAATGTTACTAGTGGAAGAAGTGTAGCAGTTAATTATGGAAGCATCTTCATTTAAGTTACCCGCGATTCCCCCAGCATTTGATCTAATGTTTATATTGATCCCATAAGGAATTGTCGTTGATAAAACAATTCCCCCTTCATAATAACAATTTTGAATAATGCCGTCACGAGCATACCCAACAATACCGCCCGCATGAGCACCAATATTGCTATTAAGGTTATTGGATTCAGCAGTGGCGGTAACATCCCCAGTGAAAGAACAATTGTCGATTATAGGTCTTTCTCCTCCATTATCACTGAACATTGAAGCTGCGATACCACCAGCCATAGAGCTTGAGGCATAATAGACTACGCTATAACTTACATTCCCGGATACATTAAGGTTTTTAACAACCGAAGCTCCCTTGAGGGCACCAAATAATCCTCCACTTTTATTAGTATTGACTGCATTTTGGTTTACCTCCAGGTTAGTTATAGAGTGATGATTTCCCTCATAAATTCCCCTAAAAGGATTATCATAAGTAAGACCTATCGGGGACCAATCTATTCCTGTGAGATCGATGTCATTCATTTGAAGGTAATGTTGATCCAAATGACTATTTATATGCGCCAGCTGCGCGGCATTCGTTACATGATAATACGTTTCGCCGTCAATTATACTATATTGAGTAAAGCCTCCGTCTTCCAAGGATGTGGAACAGCCATCGATTAGGCAGGTGCCTATTCTAACCATTACCGAACTTGTACCGTCCGTATATAAATAATAACCGTTACCGTTAATAGTAAAGCTGTCTTCCGTCATTACGGCGTCGCCGGCTTTTGTGTAGTTTGCCGGATCAGCAGCTGTAATAGTACCGTAAACCGAGATCTGGGCGCCACCAAAGGCATACGCGCCCCAATAGGCAGTGTCGGTTGTTGTTGTGTTTTGCTTGATGAGGACGGTTGTGCCTTCGCCCCAGGCATAAGGACCGTAGGGACTTATCACATCTCCATCAACTACTATATCCGCATCGCTGTAAGCATAAATACCCTCCCAACGGTTTGCTGTTACATTGCCCATGACATGGACAGAGCCGCCTCCAGAACCGCCAACAATTCCTCTTGTTTCACTTTGTACATTTCCGTGAATGACCGCCGTGCCAGAGGAACCTATCTCAACACCGTTTCCGCTTGAAGAAGATATATTGCCTTCAATTGTAGCGACAGTGCCGTCTCCTTGAACAGTAATTCCATTAAGGCTATAAATGTCACCCAGTACATGAGCTGAAGATCCGCTGGAAAGATGCAGTCCTTCTCCGATATAGCTCAATACTTTGATATCACCCTTTACTGTTACAGAACCGCCGTTTTCGCCGATGATTCCATAACCATTGAGACTGTTGCTGGTGGTGGGGTCAAGAATGGAAGAAACCGTTGCCCTTCCGCCATTGATGGCCTTCAAGCCGACATATCCGGTTACAATATTCAATTCCCCACCATTCGTATCGTCGATGGTAAGTGTACCGCCATCGACTTTTAGTGATCCCTCAGCCCCGGTACGGCCCACATCCAGTTTATACGTATCCAAATCAAAGTGGAGATCAGTATCCGTTAAAACGATGTCATTTACATAGCGAATATCAGCCAAAAGAGTGATGGTGTCACCACTCTCGGCATCAGCCAGAGCGTCTTCTAGGAATAGATACGGCATGCCGTTAAGGGCGCAAACTTCCTGCCTGGCCTGTACTGTAGCGGTGCCGTCGGTATAAATATAATAGTTGTTCTCAAGGGTGGTGTATTCCTCTTCTTCTTTTATAAGAGCGCCTACTTGCAGATAGTTCGTGGCGCAGATTCTTCCCATTACCGTGATTGCACTTTCAGAAACAGCACAGACTCCAATCCCACCCGTTCCCTGGGCATAAACATCTCCATGGATTGTCGCAGAGCTGGAACCGGAACCTTCTGCGTAGACTGCTGTTCCATTTTGTCCGTTAGCCGTTGCATTTCCAAGTACGGTTACCCTGCAATTGGGATCTAAAGCGTAAATAGCTTTTCCGGCTTCAGCGGTCGCAGTAGCATTGGTCACTTCTACCGAGGCTCCCTCACGGATGAAGGCACCAAATGTAGTGCCTGTAACATTCAAACTTCCCGTGCCAGAAATATCAAGATCGTGTCCGTAAGCATACAAAGCAATACCGGAGTCGTTGACCACATCAAGAGAAAATCCGTTTAAATTGATCCACGTGTCAGTAATCAAGCGTAACTCTCCGGCATAGTCGATATCAGTTAGTAATTTAAGCGTATCTTCATCTATCGCCGCGGCCACTAGCCCCTCGTCCAAGGTTTCGTATTGTACGCCGTCGACCTCGCAGACATAAGTTACATCCTTTACCCAGATAGTGCTTTGAGGATTCGCGCTGTCCCCCGTGTCCCGGAAGGTATAATATCCTTCCTTCGTGGTAGGCGTTATGCACTCTCCGGGCCCGGAGAAAATATCGCCGTTGACATAGGCATAGCTGTTGTTGATGGTATTTATTATTTCACCGTCTATGGTGACAAGACTACCGTAAACTCCGCTGTCGGCAAAAGCGCCTAAGCTGCCGGTGCCGATCAACGTGATATCACCTGTCACAGAGACGATTCCACCAGTAAGGGCAAAGACTCCATAACCGCTATCCGCGGAAACGTTTACGGACGTTGGTACATCAATGTTGATCTCACTGCCGTATCCGTTTGCATACAGACCGGCTAAACCAGGGTCGCCGGAAACCGATAAACTGACCGAGCCGCCACCCGCGCTGTCCGTGATGCTAAGTTTATATACCGAGGTCGCGTAGAGACAAGTCTGGTTTGTCGGCGCAACCGACAGCGAGTATCCATTAACATCAAGAGTATAAGACTTATTAGTCGCCGCAATCATTGCTTCATACGTAATGTCCGTCAGAAACTTTATAGTTTGACCTGAAGAGACTGCTGATAGCGCCACATCCAGGCTTGCATACTCAACTCCAGTCTCAACAATTTGGCAATTGTAATCTGGCGGTTGAGCATTTGCCGTAATCGGCATTGTTACAAAAAATGAAAACACCATAGCAACTGTAAGTATCCATGATAACGCTTTTTTACACATAATCTTCCCCTCCTTCATATTCGCAGATAATTTTTACACTTAGATTTTCTTTTAGTAAACTAACAAGCTTTTCAAAATCAATTTTCTCAGTAAAACTACCTTGATAATTTTTCTCCTCCGTTTGAATTTCAATCCCCGGGGATTTTTCATTTTTCAATATAATTGAAGTGATATTATTTGCCAGGATTATGATACTATCACTTTCTGTTTCCTTTGAGGATACTATCAATTTGTCCGTACCAATCAGCATCTCGTATGCTTTTGTCTCAAAAAAGCCAGTTTTCATTCGAATATCGAGAATCACCCATAATACCCCCATTAAATATATATTTAAAATTATAGAATACTTAAGGACTTTCATAAATAGCATTAGATAATTTGACACGGCCATTTTCTTGACACAAATCATGTCAATCGTATTGTTTTTCATCATTTCATATAGTAAAATATCACAAAGAGGTGATTTAATTTGCAATTTTATGAAAAGCTTGATTTTCTAATGAACATTTCAAATACAACCAACAGCGCTTTGTCGTTATATGTTAACCTTGACCCTTCCCATATCAGCCGTCTGCGGAGAGGGAAAAGAAGCGCCGTTAAGGATGAAAATTCTTTGCGCCTAATGGCGGAGTACTTTTCACGACGTTGTAGTGATGATTATCAACGCAAGGCTCTTGCGGACACGCTGGGTATAGATTTCCTTTTCCTTGATACATGCAATAGCTCCCAATACATAATGAGATGGTTAATGGATGAAAAGAATGAGGGTGCTAAAAAAATTGAGAATTTTTTAAACCAAATAACAAACATTTCTGCCCGACCTATAGCATCTGAACCTGCTAATTTCTTGCCGACGATTGCTTCCACAGCTGACACTCAAATTTACTTTGGGCTTGAAGGTAAAAGACTTGCTGTTGAGTATTTTCTTTCTGAAGTTCTTGCTCAGGAGCAATCACAAACCTTATTGCTTTACAGCGACGAGCCTACGGACTGGATAACTGCCAATAAGGAATTTGCGGCAAAATGGGCTGAGTTAATGGTGCAGGTGCTATCAAAAGGCAATCGAATAAAAATCATCCATACGGTAAGCCGTGACCTTGATGAGATGCTAAATGCCATAAGTCAGTGGATACCCCTTTATATGTCCGGCTTGATAGAGCCTTATTATTATCCAAAGAAAAAAGACGGTATTTTTAAGAGGACTCTTTTTATTGCTCCTAATACATCTGCAATTACATCAAGTACAACAGGGGATATGATAAACAAAGCGGCTAATTTTTATATTAAAAACAAGGAGGCTGTTTGGGCACTTACAGAAGAGTTTAATCAATACATAAGTTTGTGTAACCCCTTAATGAAGATTTTTACATCGTATGAAAAACCATCATATATCGATACTCTCCTAGAATTTGAAAAAGAAAAGGTCAACTGCATCATAATAACGGAATCTCTATCCTTATTAACAATGCCTGAAGCTGTCGCTTCCAGCTTCATACCTCGCATAATGGACAAGAATTTAAATTATTATGAGCTCGCAAAAAATAGAATGATAAGCTTTCAAAAACAGCTGCATGACAATTCATTTTTTGAAATTATTAGAATTTTTGACGGTGAAAAAATAAAAAACGGAGAAGTTAAGATTTCCTCCTCTTATATGTTGAGCGGAGAAGATGCATATTACACGCTGGAGGAATACACATCTCATTTGGAGAACATTCAGCACCTTATGAATACCTATCCAAACTTCAATGTATATTTAATTGAAAAACCCATAGAAATCCGATATATGGTTTACGTTAAGGAAAATCTTGGTGCGATTATTGCTAAAACCTCTGCGCCCTCCGTAGCATTTGCTTTTAATGAAAGTAACTTGACCGCTGTATTTTGGGATTATTTAAAATCCTTAATAGGCGAAAAAGCTTACCGGAATCCAAACAAAAATGTAAGTTCTGATAGACTTAGTGAATATATCAGTAGTTTAAAACAGTACCATAATCAGGAATTTAAAGACGAAAAACTCAAAAGATAAGCAGCTTATTCACGTTTCTATTCTAAAACTAGGATTTACTAAGTATATTTTTCCGGAATCGCGAGTCTGACAAGTAGCTAATAATCATTTAAGCCTTCTTCTCAATATACGTAATAGAATTAAGCCTACAACTGTTGTGGATCCCGCAAGGAGAAATGCAGGTGTAAATGACTGAGTAATATCCAATAGTTTGGAACCAATTAAACTTGTAAGAGCCCCTATGGCGAAGGCACTGAAGACAAGGCCATAATTCAATCCTAAATACTTTGTACCAAAACCTGATGACACAAGTACTGGAAACAGTGCAAATGTTGTGGCATATCCTACCCCTAGAAGCAAGGAGCATAATACAAGCAATACGAAATTCACTGCAACCCATGGCAGCAAAAGGAACACAATTGCCTGTACAATGTAAACAACTGTCATAATACGGATTACTCCGATACGATCGGACAAATAACCTACTATTGGTCGCCCAAAACCATTTGTTAATGCATAAGCAGATATTGCTGTAGCTGCTACGGCTGGTGCTAGCTTCAGCTCAATCTCTCCATAAGCAGGAATAAGACCAATAGCAGTTAATCCCCCACCAATTACCATAGCCAGTGCTGACCATAAGAGATAGAATTCAGGTGTTCTAATGAACCTTTCAGGAGAGACATCTTCAACCACTTTGATTGGGTCCATCTCCTCGTTTTGTGCCGATCCACTTAAGCTAGAAATATGATATCCTTTTGGCGGATTTTTCATTATCTGAGCGCCTACGAGAGCTACTGCTGCTACAAAAACCGAGAATACTTGAAAAGTTCCATCTACTCCTATACTGTTAATCATCAATCGTTGAAACGGTGAAAACACCACTGCAGCAAGCCCAAATCCCATAACCCCAGTTGACACAGCAAAGCCAGGTCGATCAGGATACCATTTGCGGGCAGTAGGAGCGATGCATGAATAAGTAAGTCCGCAGGCAATGCCTACAATAAATCCATATGAAAAGACTAACCAGCCAGGATAGGGAATCCATGGTAGAAACCCAGACAAAATGTAGCCAACAAAAAACAGCACCGCACCCCATGTTGCTACCTTTCTTGGTCCAATCTTATCTTGAATCCATCCAGCTGGAATCATTGTTATCGCGAAAACAACAATCAATACTGTGAATGGAAGAACAGCCTGTGTCGCAGTCCATCCCCAGTCCATTACCAAGGGAACAACGAAAGAACCCCAGGCGTAACTCATCCCCCCCATTAGAGAAAGTAGAAATCCCCCTAAAAGAATCGTCCACCGCCTGTGCTTTTCATGTTCCATATTGATCGTCGTTGGGTTCGGGTTTTCCTCTTGAAACAGCTTCACGATATCTCCTCTCATCATCAGATTGACGAATTCCTGATTCTAACATCACTAGCGTAGCATCTCAATTCCAAAAGTCTTTTAATTACTCACTTCTACATATAATTCAATTTTACTACCTACAAACCCTTTCAATAGGCGTAAAATACAGGTCGAAAGCACTTGCCTTTTTAGGTTCTGGTGCAAAGATTGCTTACAAAATCCACATCATCATTTGCTTAGTAATATTGCCCCCTATTATTCATTTTTTACATTGCTTCGGCCATTAATTTATTTATAAAATTCATCTCTAACAGGACAGAATCAACACCTTCAACCTGTCCTTTTCGAATCATATTCATTGCTTCAATACCCGTTAAGGTACTGCGGTGTAGTATTGGTTCAGGTATTGGATAGGGCTGAGATAGCCCAGTCTTTTCTGGGCTCTTGGACGGTTGCAGAAGACCTCAAAATATTCGAATATTGTCCTTCTGGCTTCCTCTCCAGTCTCCTAAACGCCAATGAACTATCTCTTTCTTGAGGTTTTCACTTCAGGAATGTCACCTGGTTTCCCAACTCGTGAAAAGCCGGTAATTTTATTAACTACATCTTTGGCTGTGTACTATCTACCATCAATCAGATCTTTAGCCCCGCTAAAAACACCAATTTCAGTTCCCCCTCACTATCAACCTCAATATGGCTTAGCGTCTTAAGCATCAGCTCATATGGCACGTCATCAATGCAACCCGTTGTAGCTAGTAGGCTCATCAATTCCTTAATCCTATATGAAGCTAAAATATCTTCACCGTCAATCAGTCCCTCCCATTTCGCCATATACTGGTCCCTTTTAACAACTAAATGGTTCCAGGACCTAATAAATTTCTCTGCAGGCTTTTCTATATCAATCCGAATATCAGTACAGAGCATTTGCCTTGGCTCTAGTTTCTTACGACGACGTAGATTTGATGGAGTCGGGTTTCTTCCTTTGGGCGCATTGGGTGTATACATCTTCCCTGTTATCGGAGAGCCTTTCCTTCCAAAGAATGTTTTACATCTCCAGTATTCTTTCGGCTTCTCTCCTTTCTTCTTAGAAGACAAGTGAATATAAGTGTGTCCACATTGAGCACAAATTATTTTCCCGCTAAATGGATGTTCCAATGAGTGCCAGTGATAATTATCCGTAAAGTGTTCTAAAGAAAAATGCTTCTGCCGTAATAATTCTAGTTGCACAATTTCCCAGGTCTTTCGATCTATGATTGCCGGATGAGTGTTTTCTAAATACTTTTGGGGTAGCTCTCCTTTGTTTTTAGCACGTCTTTTGGTCAAATAGTCAACATTGTAAGTCTTTTGAAACTGTGTATCCCCTTTAATTTTTTCATTCGTTAAGACCTTCATAATATGACTGGCATGCCATGCTTTGCCACCATGAGTCATAGGCACCTTTTCATTTGTTAACCTATTCGCAATCTGATAGGTGCCATACCCACCCAAAAAATCCGAGTAAATTCTTCTCACAGTTTTCGCTTGCATTTCATTGATAACTAACTCACCTTCTGAATCCTTATCATAACCTAAGAACTTACCACTCGGTATGCTCTTTATATTGCCTGCTTCATACTTTCTTCGAATACCCCATTTCACATTCTCGGACTGCTCCAAACTCTCCTGTTGAGCGGTGGCTGCGATCAGCGTCAGTAGAAATTCTCCTTCGCTTCTCATGGTGTGGAGGTCTTCCTTCTCGAAATAAAGATCTATACCTAGTTCTTTCAGTTCCCTTATTATGTTCAGACAATCTAGCGTGTTCCTTCCAAATCGCGATAAGCTTTTTGTTATAATCATATCCATTTGGCCAGTTCTGGCATCGTCCATCAACCTATTGAGTGCTTCACGCTTTTTAAGCGCTGTACCGGATATGCCTTCATCAGCATAGATGCCTGCATAGGTGTATTCTGGGTTTTCCCTAATGGACCTCTCATAATACTGGATTTGAGCATTATAGCTTGTCCTTTGTTCTTCGCTTCCAGAGGATACACGACAATATGCGGCCACTCTCGTCAACTTCTTATTCTTTTCTTCTTGATCCGTCATGCTTTGAAGCGGGTATAAGATAGAAATCTTTTTCGGTCCTGTCTTTCGCACGTTTTTCATTATTCACCTCCATTAGCACCATTACTTCCAATAAAGAACCACTGCCTACCAGTTTCTTAAGAATACTCTCAGATATACGCGCGCCTTTGCATACATCTTTTCCTCTTTGCATATATGTTAAGCATATCCAACTCACCCACTTTCGCTGATGGACAACTCTGATGAGAGATGCTCCGCAATAAGGACATCTTATCTTGCTTGTGAATGGGTATGGTTTGCATTTCCTACTAATCCTGATTTGCTTTGCCTTCTGCCAATCCACTCGACTTATTATGGCTGGATGTGAGTCTTTGATATAGTATTGTGGTCTTCCTCCACGATTCAATATACTTTTTCCAAGTTCATTTGCGTAGGTTTTCTGCAGAAGTGTATCACCAACGTATTTTTCGTTAGAAATAATCCTAAGGATTCGATGAGAGGCCCAGGGCTTAGGGCTAAAAGTTGTAACTGCCTCTGCATTAAATATTTTGGCAATTTGATAACCTGGAACGCCCATTATGAATAAACTGTATATTCTCCTCACAATACACGCCTGTTCTTCATCGATTATCATATCTCCCTTATCATCACGAACATAGCCAAGCAATCGGCTTGTATCCACCTTGTATTGCCCATTTTCAAATCTTCTTTTAACTCCCCATCTAATATTTTCACAGACTGACTTTCTTTCTTCCTCCGCTATGGCTCCAAGCACAGTGAGCATCAATTCCCCTTCAGCTCGTAGGGTATTGATATTCTGCTCTTCAAATATTATCCCAACGCTCTTTTCTCTCAATTCTCTTACGATCCTTAGAAGTGTGAGCGTATTGCGAGCAAACCTTGAAATGGATTTGGTGACTATAAGATCAATTTCATTCTTCCTTGCTTTCTCAAGCATCTCTTGCAGACCGGGTCGATGAACTTTATTTCCTGATATTCCTTTGTCACTAAAAATTCCGCAGAATTCATACTCAGGATTTCTTTGTAGTTTATCGCTATAATAATCAGTCTGGTTCTTAAGAGAGCTCAACTGTTCCTTATTCTCTGTTGAAACCCGAACATAAGCACAAACCCTTATTTTTTCTAGGGGAACAATCGAGTTCATTTTCTCTCTAATACTTATTATTTTTTTGTCGTTTGAATCCCGCACACCATCTACTCCTTTATCTGCCAGGGTGCCATCGTCCCACCCCGAAAATGAAAAATCAATTCTTCCATTCCATTCACAACAACTGTAGTCACAAGCGCTGACCATAAGGTTTCGTCGAACTCGCTTATCAGATGCTCCATTCTTCTTAATTCCCGAATAAAGACTGTCATCTGGTTCCTTTTCGCTTTTTTCTTAATAATTTCCTCATTTAAAGTATGAATATTTTCCTGCAGCTCATTGTACTTTGAGGCCAACGAGTTGTATTTCTGGCTATATTCTTCTTGGTCCAAAGCCAACCTAGCATTTTGCCCTATGAGCTTTTCAAGAACCAAGCCTATAGCATCAGCCTCTTCCTGAATCCCCCTAACCTCATTCTCTTCCTTCGTATAGTCAGTAATCGTATTCATCACTTCATCACAAGTCTTAAGTATTTCTTCTTTACTTTCAATCAAACTGTTCAAGGCTCCCACAAAAGCTTTTTTAAGATCCTCTTCTTTCAAATGCGGTGTATGGCAATACGTCTTTTTTCTGAATTTATTGTTGCACTGCCATATGGTGGTCGCATACTTAGTATTGGAATGCCATACTTTTCTACCGAAGAAACCACCACAAGCTCCACAGGTTACTCTGCTTGCAAAACAGTTGATGGAACTGGTAGTTTTGCCTGATGCCTTTCTCCTTTTGAACTCTTCTTGAACTAGTTCATAGGTTTCTGGATCAACAATCGCTTGATGGCTATTCTCTACATAGTATTTGGGAAGCTCGCCCTCGTTTATTTTTTTCTTCTTGGTAAGAAAATCTGTTGTGAATGTCTTTTGGAGAATAGCATCTCCCTTGTATTTTTCATTCATTAAGATACTTTTCACTGTACTTGATGACCATTTCTCCTTACCTCCAGGTGTCCGTATTCTCTCCTTTGTTAATACCCTCGCAATATTTGAAGGTGTTTTACCTTCAAGAAAAAGTCTGTAAATTCTTCGAATAACAACAGCTTCCTTTTCCACAACCTGCGGGATATTATCCTTTCCTTTTTCATAACCAAGAAATCTACCATATGGCAAACTGACCTTTCCATCGGCAAACCTTTTCCTCTGTCCCCATTTCACATTGGAACTTATATTTTGCGATTCTTCTTGAGCAAGGCTGGACATTATAGTTAACATTAGCTCGCCTTTGCTATCTAACGAATATATGTTTTCCTTCTCGAAAAACACTTCAACATTTTTCTCCTTCAAACGCCTAATTGTCGTTAGTGAATCAACTGTATTCCTTGCAAATCTAGAGACTGATTTAGTAATTATTAGGTCAATTTTTCCACCTATAGCATCCTTAATCATTCGATTGAAACCATCTCTTTTTTTGGTACTTGTAGCTGATATCCCTTCATCTGTATATATCTCAACAAATTTCCAATCGGGCTTTGAATGAATATGTTTTACATAGTAGTCTCGCTGCGCTTTGAAACTTGAAAGTTGTTCATCGTTATCAGTTGAGACCCTCGCATAGGCAGCTACTCTTTTCATTGCACTCTGATTTTCAGTAACCATCTTAATACGTTCTTGTTTTGCAGGTATAATCTTAACTGTTTGCACTAAATACCTCCTTCCCCTTGTATTCGTCCTCTTTGCCTAGCTCGTTCCCTATCTTCTTCATTCCAGCTTTCACTTCTGGTCTTGTTCTGCCACTCTTTAATTACAGAATGGCCATCCATGAAAATGAACTCTAATTTACTAGGTTCAAGAACGCGAATCTCTTTTATTGAGTTTAAAAAATATTCCCCATCGAAGGGGGTGGCGCCTAACACCTCAACTGCTAGCTCTTTAAGGATTTTCTCGGGTATCTGCTTTACCTGACATGCTTTCTTTCCGAACTCAAGGTAGGTTGAGCAATTCCAATAGACTCGTCCATGGCTAGTTTTCCGTTTATACTTTTTCCCACAATTGCCGCATACTATCATGCTTGTAAATGGATATCGTCCTTGTTTAGTATTGCCTTGGAACCTCTCCTTACGCTTACTCATAATCTCTTGGGCTTTCTGGTAGGTCACTCCATCAATGATTTGAGGATGAGTGCCTTCAGCAAAGTACTGTGGCAGCTCACCTTTATTTGGTTTGAGTTTCTTGGTTAGATGATCGGATACGAACTTCTTCTGAAGCAGTGAATTGCCTGTGTATTTCTCATTCTTAAGAATCTCTGCTACACGTTCAGCATCCCAACGTCCGCCTCTTGGTCTGGCTACACGCATTTCTCTAAGCTTCTTGGCTATCCTTGTGCATCCCAATCCGTTTACGTACTCTGAAAATATTAGTCGAACGATACCAGCTTCCTCAGCATTAATCTCTACCGTTCCTTTTTCAATCTTGTATCCAAACATAAACCGAAGATTCACCAGCTCACCTTCAGCAAAGCGTTTCCTGATTCGCCACTTGACATTGTCACTGGCCGATCTACTTTCCTCTTGAGCAAAAGAAGCGAGGATAGTAAGCATCAGCTCACCATCCCCGCTCATTGAATGAATATTTTCTTTTTCAAAAAAGACGTCTATACCCAAATCCTTTAACTCTCTTACCGCCTCAAGTAACATTAGTGTGTTCCTAGCAAACCTAGATATTGACTTGGTGATTATTAAGTCAATTTTACCTGCTCTGGAATCGCTCAGAAGCTTTTGAAATTCCGTTCTTCTGTTCTCCGTCCCGGTTATCGCTTCATCTACATATGCGCCTACGTAATCCCACCCAGTATGACTCTGTATCATTTCACTGTAGTAGCTAACCTGAGCCGACAGGGAATGAAGGCTAGCATCCTTCTTACTGGATACTCTAGCGTAAGCTGCTACTCTTTTTCTTATTGAAATTCTTGTTAAAACAGACTCAATCTTTCTGACTTTTCGCAAGCTTAGCACCTCCATTTGTCACATGTTAACTCTGATTTTGATACATAGCAAGTGATGTTGGCCACTATAAACTGCCAATTATTGGTTTGTATTTCTTCACAAGCTTGGCCCTAATTTTTGCGAAATCCTTCTTATCAATCAGACCTTTTTCGAGCATTGACTTGGTAATGTATAGGGTAACCTGGTAATTTTTCTCGCGCTCAAATTGTTCCGTTGTCATAGTTCTGTTTCATCCTCTCAAAGCGATTCTTGATAAAGCATGCATGACAGCAGAACTTGCGGTTCTTGTTGCCATAACTCTCAAATGGGATTCCACATTCCTTACATATCACGGTATAGTATGCCTTCTTCTTGGATTCTTCAGGATGATCTTCCCACCAGGCCCGTCTGCAACCCTCTGAACAAAAACGCTTTGGCCTGCCTGTAAGTCCTGGCTCTAAAGGCTTCTTACAATTTACACATGTTTCTCCCTTCTTCTTCGCGCTTGGTTCCATGATCCTTGTAGGTTTTACGATTTTGTTTCGCTGACAATACGATTTCACTGTATTCGCAGAGAGGGACAGTTCCCTTGCAATACTCGCGTAACTGTCCCCCTCCTCACGTCGTTCCCTTATTCTTCTAATTTGCGATTCTGTCACATAATCACCTCCATCATTAGCCCCTATTGAAATACTTCTTAGTCATATTTCAGAATCGCATCAAAACCAGCAGCCTTAATTCTCCCCAGTAGTCTTTCCGCATTCTCTTTGTGTGCGAAAGCGCCAACCTGAACGCGGTAATATTTCTTCTGGTTCAGTACATCAGATTTAGGCTCGGATTTCCCCTTATCCAAAGTTGCTTTTACGGCTGCACGAAATGAATCCATGTTCTCCCCATGTTTTGGAAACCAATGCATGACATCCGCGTGGTTACTTGCAATCCCCTTCTTGTTACCCTCCGAATGGCAGATGATGTCTTTTTCAGTGAGTCCATATTCCTTGCAGAGAAATACACATAAGTCCACAGCGTTCTGCCAAGCCTTTCTAAAATACGGTTCTTGTTTTTTGATGTCATATCCCTTCATCTGGAAATTTCCTGTATACGTAAATCCTGATGGTTCACAGATCTCAAATCCAACGTGTGTATTGTTGGCTTCACCGCCAGCATGCCAACCCCTATGATCCCATGGTAGGTACTGATAGATCTCTTTATCATCTAGGAAAGCATGCACACAAACCTGTCTGTTTGTTTCTTTTGCTTTGTATGATTTGTTCCAACGGCTAAACCAATCTCCTGCCATAACACCCGGCACTGCTGTTGAGTGCACCATTATTCCTTTCGGTATGATTTTTCTACCTGCTTTGAAACAATCGTTTCTGGTCATATACTTCTTAATGAGATTCATTACTTGTCCCCTTTCTTATTAAGCTGCTCCATGATTTCTAGTAACTTATTCGGTACGGGTAGTCCAATCCGTCCTGCATTCTCCAAGATGGAGATACCCTCATTGGATAAATAAAAGAAGATAATAGCAGTTCTTAACGCACTACCACTTCCAACAATTTCTGCATCAAGTAGATGAGCGATACCCACCAAAGCGAATATGATGACCTTCTTAAATATGCCCCTGAAACCGACCTCGCTTGAAAGCTTTCTATCAACTATCGCCACCATAATTCCCGTAATGTAATCGACAACTACAAATGCTACTAGTGCATACAAAAATCCGTCCCATCCTCCCAAGAAATAGCCAAGATATGCACCCAAGGTGCTAAAACCAAGTTGCCAAGCTGTAATAGAATACTTCATAAAATCCCTCACTTTCTAAAAAAGCGAAGCCCATACGGACTCCGCCATAACAATATGTATTGCTTCGTTGTATACTGTAAACAGGATGCACAGCTCACACCAATATAAATAAGGAGATTTCTATGAACAAGAAGTCAGCTGCCGAAAAAAGGCTTACAAGTGATATGACACTAATCATTACCCAATGTGCCTCCTGTGAAAATGATATTTTCATTGAGGGCAAACCCCGGTGCCTTGAATATGGCAAGCACCCTGACGAATACCTACTAAACAAAAAAGACTGCCCTGCCCGGATTAAACGTGACTAAGCATCTGCTTTTACGCCCGCTTGCAAGCCCTTTAAACCCGTGACTGTTTCTTCCAGTTCACGCACTCTTTGCTCAAGTGACTTCATATCCTGACTACCATTTTTCTCCTTCTCTATGAATTTCCCTTTTTCATAACTAAATCGGTTTGGTTCTGTTGCTACAAAATCAGGAACATCAATGCAGTCCTTGATATCGGATAACCCTATGTAATAACCAATAATCTTACCCTCCTCAATCTTTGCCCGCACTACTACACCCCCTTAATAAGCTGCAGTTCATAAAACTCAACAAGCCCAGGATCCCCATCTGAATTTACACTGTTCCCGTTATAGGTACCATTCATACCACCTGCACCGCCTGAAACAGAAGTAGTCGCTGCATTCGTTAGGGCTGCGATGGAAATCAGACCGCCACCACCGCCACTACCTCCAATACCGTCTTGTAGGGTTTCAGCAGATCCACCCGCACCACCCTTCGCCTCAACCGCTATTTCCGGCACACCATCCAGTGATACAATGATGATGGCACCTCCGCCACCGCCTCCTCCAGCGCCGGAGTAATCCCCACTAGTCGTAAGAGACCCATCATTAGCGCCCGCAGCATAAACACCATGTCCTCCCGCAGCGATTGGTCCGGTTTCATCGTCTCCTTCGTAATATCCACTTTTTCCTCCTCCACCACCTATAGCCCCAATATCGAAATTAAGGAATGATAGGAGAGAAGTCTTATGCGCTTTTGAGCCAACAGGTGTAGTATTTCCTATAAACGAACCAGATACACCAGACTCATTACCATTCCCTGTCGAGGTACCTGAATACTCAGTAAGCTGGTCCACACCATCTTCTCCGTTTGCCTGTATCGCACCCGTTCCAGCAATTCTCTTAGCAAAGACATAAACAACACCCCCACCAGTACCTCCAGCTCCATAATATGTCCCCCCACTTCCTCCAGCTCCGCCCTTTCCTGATGCATTAATATTGCCATTCAACGTCAGATTTCCAAGCACAATAAGGACTGAGGTTCCAGGTGTACAGGTAAGGGTCACACCTGAATCTATAGTCAAATCCTCATAGATATTAACCTTATCTGCAAGCGTAGTATTTGCAGAAATCGTTTCGCTTTCCGCAGAATGCAGCTGCAAAGCATTCATGATGGTCATAGGGAAAAGGTTTATCACCTTATTTGAGGAGAGCACCATATTCATAAGCGTCGCATTTGCTTCAATGTCTGCAACTTCTTCCACAGATAACAGCTCTTTGAAATGCGAATACATCCATGCATCATATGGAGGTGTTCCTCCCTCCGGATACCAAGCAGGTTTAGCTCTATACCTGAAGTATCCACATAAATCTTCGCTTCCTCTCTCATCCGCAATCACACCAATTGTTATGGTGGAAAAACCGTTGGCAAGGTAAACTTGCGCCAAAGAAAGCTCCCATGTAATACCATTTTGTATTAACTCTGGTGGATTTGGACTTTCAGAAGCAGACCCTTGTCTAACTGCAAACTCAATTTTCCTATTGGTCAGATTAAGCCTTGCCACGATGCGATCAATACGTGGTTCACCACTGGTATTATCTGCCACAGATAGGTTGGTAACATCCACCAGTAAGCGCATAGCTCCACTCATAAATATGGCCCCTGTATCCACATACACCGTCTTGTTGGGTGCGGACTGGGGCTTGACTTTAAGTTCGTTTCCAATACCTCCAATGATGCCATCTTCAAGGAGAGAACTGAAATAGGAACGCCAATCCAAAGAACTGTAGGCCCTATCTCCCGCTTGGGAAGTAAACGGCATCCCAAAGTCGTTAATATTGCTCAATTTATTTTCCTCCTCAGTATTTAATAATCCACCTAAGCGCCATGTATGGCTGCAGGTTATTGTGAGCTTCCCCGTCTCCTGTACTCATTGCACCTCCAGACAGTGTCCTGTTAAAGCTGTCCTCTGAAGCGGTTGCACCTGTTCCACCATCTGGACTTGTATCGCTGTCCATCATTATGTCATGGGTGTGTGGAGGCAGCTCTGCGACAGTTAAAGTATGGCCTTTATCGCCGCCTGTTTGACCGAGAGCCAAGAACTCTGATTGGCTAGCGTCCACTCCTACTAAAGCTCTTCCTCTTAGGTCTGGAAGATTAAAGGTAGTTGTACCGTTCCCAGCACCATAAGTAGAGCCGATGCTTTCAAAAAGTTCAGAGTACTCAGTCCGGCTGATGCTTGCACCATTACATTCAAACCATCCTTCAGGAATATTGGGCGTCGCAATTGCAAGTATGGCTCCCACCGGTGCACTTCCACTATTTTTTATTTTCTCCGAACTCCAGGTTGAGCCAGGAGAGACCTTGTTGTCGTCAATTTTAGTTGAGGATACGGCTAGGGATGATAGTTGTTTTGCAACCCTTCCAACTGTCCTAGCAAAGGTTCTCTCAGGAGTTCCAAACACCGGCTTCACTGTAATATTTGCTTGCTCATAGACTTCTCTAAGCTCTTTTATTTGAAGATGCTGAATAGTGGCCTTATCGATCACCACTGTAACAAAGTCGCCAAGATCATAATCCTCTTCATACTGAAACTGCCTGCTTAAAGCTTCAAATTCAAAACTGTTTACGGCTGCAGCATCTGAGAGCGCTTGATACCCACGTTCTGCAAGTTCATTTGTTGCTCCAATATCCTGGGCGTCTACGAATACTTCTTTACGCCGTCCACCAGCAGCACTGTCAACCTCCAAAAGAAGCCTGGTTGAGCCGTCGCCTTGCCCGCCAATAAAAGCCACTGTCTTTGTCGAGATAACATCTTTCACTTTCCGATAGCCTGCAATGTTTCCATAACGAAGGCCAAAGAGGATCCTGTTATTAGTACTCTGAGCAGAAGTTCTATTTACGCCGTCAAGCACCTTGAAAACAAACTGAGAGTTTTCCAAATCCACATCTATCCGCCAACCCAGATCATCTGGTAAAAGCACTCTTGTAATTTCATCAGAAAGCACCGCAAATCGGCTTTGTTCTGTTATGGTGCCACCAAAACCCCCTACCTCAGACAGCACAAGTGGATACTGCGCCCTTGCCGGATTGTTCGGATTGATGCAGTTTTGCTCTATCCAATCCCTTACCACTTGTTCTCTGGATCCGGTTCTGGCATCAGTATCCTCTCCGGTAGGTGGAATAGTAATATAGTCATGGAGCAAAACGTTAATATGGTTGGCCGTAATCCTATAAGTCATAACGTTTCCTGAAAACTCTGTTTCAATATGTTCAATGATAAAAGCCTTGTGGTATTCATGATCAAACCAGATGATGTCATTTTCGCTAAGTAAACTGGCATTAGGAATCTCTTCACTGATGACAAGCGCAAAAGTTCCGATGCCGTTCCATACGCGCGTTATGATGGCGCTTTGATAACCTCTGATTGCAGCCTTAAAGGTAAAATCAAGGCTCATGATATTTAATGTTTTCAACTAAACCCCCACCCATCTTTGCTTGAATTTTATGGTGGCTTCCTCGACTTCCGCTTCACCTGCAGTGATCTTCAAAGTGCTAGTTCCTCTTGGAAGCCTGAAAAAAGTAGTCTGGGCCACATCGATGTATTGAAAAGCCACCGCTTTATTTCCAGTGGAAAGTTCTTCCTTGATTACGTTGATATCATCGATACCAGTGGTTATAGTAAGACGTTCATTTTCTAGAAGATTTAAAGCCAGCACGATTTTCTCTCCGGTGCCCAAGTTTTCTATGGTTAGCGGACTGTTCTTAGGTCCATCAAGAATAATAGTCAGCGGACATTCCACATCTCCGCTGTTGGTTACAACAATTCCTGTCGTATTTGTATAGTCAAAAACAAAGCTGTCAAATATGTTCACCGGGAACTCCAGGCAGTTGTCCCCAGTGGAAACCGAAGCTTCCAGATATTCCTCATCTGTGAAATACGGATCAAACACTTCATAGATGACCCAAGTAACCTGATATCCTATCCCTCTTGATGGCATGCCCGGCAGGGCTGGCAAAGCTCTTGTTTTCACCTTGTTTAAGACATATTTCTTTCCGCCGCGCTCATAGGTGAGTTTGCCAAGCCCAAGCTTTGGATTAAGTATGCTGTTTAAGCTGCGCAAGGCTTCATCAAGCTCACTTGCAACGACAACAAATTTAACCTTGATGGCTTTCGCTGTAAAATAGGCGTCTCCCACTGAGGTAAGCCCATCTTGATAAGGACTAGAGGAAGTCATAAAATCCGCCTCAAGGCCCCCAAGATCATCAACCTCAAGCCACCTGTAGACACCACTTTCATCAAATATAATGGTTTGTCCTAATGCATTTGTGAAAATCAATCGTTCCAAACCGTCACCTCCTTAAAGGCCAGCCATAACTGCCAGTTGCTTATTCAGTAAATCAATTTCATGTCTGGCTTGAGAATAGCTTTGCACATTGAAGGTCAGGTTTGTTGTACGACCTGGATTGCCATCTGAAGTTCCGGCAGCTGATATTCTTCCATTTGATTCCGAACCCTCTAATTCAAGACTTGCTCTAGAGGTTAGCTGGCCGCTTATCGCATCCATCGCCGACTGCACAAGTCCTGCATTTCCTGTAATACCTCTAGCGATCCCAGCTGGTATCCATTTTCCAACCTTGTCTGCCATGACCTTTGAGGGCGAACTGATGCCGAGAGCCTCTTTAATACCGTCAATAATTGAACGAGCAAATTCTTTAATCTTTTTTTTGATCCAGCTCATCATGCCGTTCATACCATTCCACAAGCCGGTGACTAAATCTTTACCAACCTGCAGCATCTCCTTGGGCAGGGCCTTGAAGTACTCTACAATGCTTGTTACGACTTTTGGAATTTCCTCGCTCGCTTTGGTAATGAGGTTTCCAGCCCATGTTCCTATTGCAGTAATAGCCCCGGTAATAGCCGAGGTTATTTGATCCGGCAGGGAAGCAAAGAAAGTGACAATGGTATTTATCACCAATGGGATATTCAAAGCGACCCAATTTGTAAGGTTCAATCCCCACTGAACAATTAGACCTAAAACTCCGGTTACTATTTCTGAGATTCTTGCCGGTAGCTCAGAAAAGAACTGAGCGATGCTGCTGGTAACAGCTGGTATGGTGTCCGTAACCCAGGAGGCAAGACTGATTCCAAACTTAAGAATATGTCCAATGACAAGACCGAGCGCAAAGCCGATGTTTGCAGGCAGGTCACTAAAGAACTGAATAATTGCCGTTAAAGCTTCATAAAATAAGCTTTTTACTGTTTCCCAAAGCCCAGCAAAGAATAGCTTGATTTCATCCCAATAGGTATAAATGAGAATGGGAATCCCAATGAAGGGCGCAAGTACTGCCAATATTAAGATGCCCCACTGGCTGAAGAAGCTCTGAAACCAGCTCCAAATGCCGGAAAAGAAATTCTTTATTCCATCCCATGCGCTGGTAAAGGTGGTACTGACGCTTTCCCAGAGCTTAGTAAAAAAGTCCTTTATTTCAGCCCAGTTGTTGATAATGAGATAAGCAGCGGCGGCAATGGCAGTGATAACCAAAAGAGCGATACCGCCAGGCCCAATGAGCGCACCAAATGCTGACGCAAGACCTCCACCTTTCGACAATACACCTGCAGCTTTACTTACTGCACCAACTGCGCCGCCAAGCCCGGTTGTAAGTCCCCCTATAACCGATAAGACTGGGCCGATCGCAGCTGCAATGCCTGCCATCGTCAGAATGAATTTCTGGGTGCTCTCGTCCATATTAGAGAACTTCTGTATAAGACCATTGATTTTCTGAAGGATGGGCATAATGATGGGGAGCAGGTTTTGCCCCAAGGTGGCAGCAGCTTCTTTTAAAGATTCCTGGACAATTCTAAGCTGGTTTGCGGTACCACTACTGGTCCTTGCAAAGTCTCCTTGGGCGTTTTTGGTGGTATCCATGACAAACGCATAGCGAAGAGCTACCTTTTCAGCCTGCGTCATTTCGTCGTAGGCTTTCTTTTGGCCGGTAGCCATTGCATAGGCTTCAAGGGTGCTGTCCTGCATAACAACGCCAAGAGATTTAAGCGACTCGCCTTCACCTGTAAATATTCCCTTTAGAGCGGTCTGCGCTTCCTCGATACCAATGTTTTTAAAGGAGGCGAGGTCTCCAGCAAGACCAACCAAGCTCTCAGACATTTTCGCTGCCTCAGCAGGAGCCTGTCCCATAGCCGTTCCCATATCCCCAAATAGTGCAGCCATATCAAGAGCTGAACCTTTCGCAATACCGAAAGTCCCAAGAGTGGTATCAGACCATTTTTTAACTTCCTCGGCTGAGCCTTGAAAAGCAACATTCACCTTGTTTGTGGATTCCTCAAGGTCTGAAGCGAACTTAATGGAAGCTGCTGCCGCTCCGACAATAGGAAGGGTAATGCTGGTAGTGAGACCAGCACCTAGCGAGGATATCTCTCTTCCCGCACTCTTTAGCTCTCTGGCAGCTTTCTTTAGACCTTTTTGCATCTCCGTCAGATCTGCGCCAACCTTGACCATTAATGAACGAATTACGGTGCTCATCTCATCCCTCCCATCTCGCCAAGCGCTTTATTCATTGAGGCCGCTATAGTTTTTACAACCTCTTCTTTACTTTCATCTGCAGCAGGACGTAAAAATGGCCGTTCTTTAACAACGCCCACTTTCTTTCCACCTATAATAATGTTATGTCCAAGCTCTAGAGGGACCGCATAGGCAGCTCCTCTAGAAAAGGTAACCTTTGAAAAGACCCGGTATGGATACTTAGCACTTTTCTTGGCCTTTACGACTTTAAGTTTTCTTTTTAAGTTACCCGAATCCACAGGCACCTTGTCCACAGCTTTCCTAAGCACCTCGCTACCGGCTTCGTTAGAACCCTCCATCAAGTAGGGAAGCGCATCGTCACCTAGTTTTTGAAATGCTGAAATCAGTTCATCCAGACCCTCAACTGTGGTTTGGTTTTTACTGTGTATTGTCATAGACTTCGAGCACCTCCCCTCCAAAAGCAGCATTAAGAAGCTTGGCCATATTCATCATTTCCTCGTCACTTTGTACCCTGCCATTTGTTTTTTCTTCCTGTATCAGACTGCTTAGTGCAGGTAGCCTTTTTTGTCTGGCAAGGGCCTCGATATGCCAGGCGAGAAAAAGCATTTCATTCATCTTTCTTTTTTGACTTTTGATTCTGGCGTCTGCCATTGCCACAAGCTCTGCATAGGTCAGCCTCCAAAATTCCTCCGGGTTTAATAGAAGTTCACAAACTCCAATACTAAATTCCGCCGAGAAGTCCAGCCAGTCAGGCTTTATTTCTTCAGCGGTTTTACGTTTGGGTGATTTGTCTCCTTTTGGAAGGCTGCCTCAATAGCCTTGGTAATGGCGGTGATAACCTCCGTGATGCTTTCTGCATATTCATCGATAAGCTCACAAGTTTTTTCTAAGGTCAGTTCCTTATCTTCCTGCTTCAGCATGATCCACAAAAGCTTTGAGCAGACATCCATAGACATTTCATCATTCAGTTCCATAAGCTTGATGCCGGTCAGCTGTTCGAACTCCACCATAGCGCCCATGCCAAAGCGAAGCTTTCTGGGTTTATCTAGACTCATCATAATAAAAGGTATTGCCATAAAGTTTTCCTCCTAAGAAAATATACGGGCGGATTTCGGGCCGCCCTCTCTGTTATCCATTACGGACGATTGATCCTGATGGTGTAAACCTTGGGCGCTTTGTTGGTCTCCTGAACGGTAATGGTGACAACGGTAATGCTTACCGCAGAACCAAGAAGGATAGCGCTCGAGGCTGAACCAGAAGCTACCTCCTGACTTGCCCCATTTGCTGTAATGGTGATGGTTCCTGCAGAAGCTGTCGGTGTCATGGTTACGCTAGAAACTCCCGTCAGTACAGACGCCACATAATCAGTCGTACTGATTGCAAAAGCAGGAGCAAGCTCTGCTGAATCAGATATCTCAAGATCAGTTAGTCCAGTTGTTGTTGCCACAGCAAAAACAGGTTTTCCTGTCGGTTTGATGGTGGCCGAAAACGGAATCTTGTCGTCAATAGGCGCATCTCCAATTTTAAGGTTGGTAATGTATCCCTGAAAGGTCCAACTGCTACCGGTTGAAGCAGGGAAGGTGATAACCCCAGCTCTAGCATTCCTGCTGTTTAAATCTGCAAGCATCGCCTGCTGCCCAGAGACATCGGTGTAATCAAATTGTCCTTCGATGCTGACCTCCCCCGGATCAATTAGGCCGGGCAGGATTTCCTTATAGTAGTTAGCGGACTGGTGTGTGGTAACATCGATGGTATCCACCGAAAGCTCAATGCCATTGATGGCGGTAAGCCCTGCGACCAAAGTACCATTCCAAGAAAAAGTTGTACCAAATGCATGTGTTCCTGGCATTTATCTCACTCCTTTACATAGTTGATTTCAAATTCTAATATTTCTGTGTATACCTTAATGGAGCTATCCGAGCTTCTTTCAAGGCTTGAAATCTCATTTTCAAGCCGGATGTATTGAATCTCAAGCCCGAACATTATCCCTTGAAAATCGCATAGTGCAATCTTTAGCTGGTTTGCGATTGCTCTTGCAGCGGTTTTCGTGCTGGCAAAAACGCTAAACTGTAGCATAGGTCTTTCCAAGCGGTTTTGCCCGACAAGGGTATGCTCCTTAACGTCACTAACCTTGCTGTAGATGACAGCTGGTAGCTTTATCCCTTGTGGCAGCTCATCCGGGTAGAGCTTATCGCCAATGAGAGCAGTAAACCCCGGGTAGGCAAGCAGATATGACGTTAGTGCCTCCTCGAGCTCCATCAAATCACTTCCTTGCACATCAGAAGAAGGGAGACATTCTTTTCTTCATAATTGATAATTGAGATGATTTCAAAAATCCGGTCCTTAAATAGCACTCTCATTTCTGTAGTGAGCCCTGCAAGATAACGGATGGTGATCTTGGTTGTTATCTCTGCATTGACTTGTGAAAAGGAGACATATTCTTTTCCTGATATCGGAGAAACCTCTGCCCAAACTTTGGCAAACTGAACCCATTCTGAAGTCTCTGCGCCAAAGCTGTCTCTACCGGTCATGCTAACTTCAATAGCGATCTGCTTCCTTAATCTCCCAATTTTCATCACCAAATCACCTCCCTGTAGGGAAAAAGCAACTCTTTTAAAACATCGTTTAACTTTTCGGTGTCAAGCTCGTTTCTTTCCTCATACAATCTGGAAACGGTAAAGTAGATGGCATGTTTTACAAGTTCAGGAATGGTTTCTTCAAAACTGCTCAAAGGAAAGCGGAGGATGCCTTCTACCAGATCCTCCGCCGCCAGAATGAAGCTTTCGATGAGCGCATCCTCGTCATTAGACTCGACTCTCATCCATATTTTAGTGTTTTCAAGTGTAACGACCAATGCGCTTACCTCCCATCATTATTCAGATGCCATCAGGCCAGCGGTTTTAAGCTTCGCGAGCAGGGCGTTGAAATCAACAACCAGACCTGCAACCTCAGTTGCAGCACTGTCGGCTTGGACTGCTGCAGGTTTTAGCTCAGTTCCATCAAAGGTAATTTTCCCTTCTACTGTTACAGCAAGCTCACCACCAATGACGGTCTTATCGCCGCCCCTCTCGGTATAGTTTTTCGTGTTATATCCCATGGTTTTTCCTCCTTATCAAAGTGAAGAGAAGGCAACCCTTGGACTGCCTTCCCATTACATTACTTAGGCTTTCTGCTGAAGCACCTTGATGGCTTCTGAAAGGATCAGCTTCGCATCCAGCCTCTGAGAGGCAAGAAAACCGACTTGTCCATTGGCAGCATAAAGCTCACTTAGACGCTTGAAGGTTCTGCCCTGTCGGTCTGCGATCCAGTAATACTTGAAGTCTCCAAAGAGAATCGTCTTTTCACCAGCGGCGATTGTCGGCATATACTGAGATGTAAGGACTGGTCGGTTGATGACGGTATCCGGTGTTCCTGCCTGAACAGAAGGCTGCCAGAGGTACTGACCTTGACCATCTTTTAGTTTTCTGATGGCTTTGATGGTAGCATCGTTCACAAGGAAGGTCGCATTCTTTCGATAGGCCGACTTCAAACTATGGTAAAGGTCCAACACCTCGTCAAGGGTGATGGCCGTTGCACTGGCTGTTGTTAAACCAAGACTAGCACCACCAGTAGCATTCAAAAGTCCGGTAGGCTTGGCTGTACCATTACCAACAAGAAACGCTTCCTCCTCTGATGCACCAATTCTTCTTGCAAACTCTGCTGCGATATATGCTTCAAGGTCGAAGTAGCTATCATTAAGAAGCTCATCAGATACTTTTAGCATCGTTCCGAGTTTATAAGCAGATAAGGTCACCTGGGTAAAGGCGTCATCGCTCTCTGCAAAAGCACCCTCTTCATCCATCCAGGCTGCGGAGCCATGACTTGCCACCACAGGGATTTTTCTATCACCATTGCTAGTGTTGATCACATGACAAAGGTTTCTCAGTAAATTGGCTTCCTGCAGAGCCTGAATCAACTGGTTCTCATATTCATCTGGTACCAGAAAGCCTCCTTCTGAATCTGTCCCAATCTGCAGTGCGTTTTGAACCGATGGGTTTATCTTGTTTCTCATGGCACCCCAGAAGGCAGTCCGATAATTGTCCGAGGCTCTTCCAGTCTTTTCTTCGCTCATCTTCTCTGGTCTTGAAGCAAGAGGTTTGCTGATTGCAGCTGAAAGTTCTCTGTCCATCATCTCTTGACGCTCAAGACGTTCGATCTCCTTACCGAAGCTTATCACTTCATCTTCCATCTTTTCATAGACTGCATTATCTTCAGGTCCAATCAGACCATTCTCCTGTCGATGTTCATCAAGGAATGCCTTGGCCTGTTCCCAAACCTTCGCGCGTTGTTCTCTTAGTTCTTGAATTTTACTCATATTTATTACCTCCAATTTTCAATCAGCTCCAGCCGTTTTTGTAGCTGGGCAATGGGTATCTGGTTTTCTGAAATGGCAGGACCCTTTGGGTCCTCTGTAACCGGTAGTTCAAACTCCACATTCTTTTCAGGGTCTGCTTCTTTATCTTTATCCGTGTTTGCCTTAAGGTACTTCATCCTCGCCTGAATTCCAGGTAGCTTATTTCTTAGAGCGTTTGTCACTGTCATCTGGTCAAAGATAAAGCCACCGGACTTTTCATCTACCGGTTCTGATTCATAGAGAATCTTGTCGGCAAACTTGAGCTCAATGGCTTTGTTGGCACTCATCCAAGTTTCAGCATCCATCATGTGTGAGATTTTTGCTCTTGAAAGTCCCGTCTTTGTCTGATAAGCATTGATAATACTTTCCTTTACTTCACTCAGTAGATTGATTCCCACTTGAAGATCCGCAACCTCCCCAGCAATAAGCATCGCTGGATTATGAACCATGATTACTGATAGGGGAGATACACACACTTCATCACCTGCCATAGCAATCACAGAAGCGGCACTGGCTGCAAGGCCATCCACATGCACACTGATTTTTCCGGGATATTCTTTTAACATGTTGTAAATCTGTGCAGCAGCAAAAGTATCACCACCTGGTGAATGTATCTTCACGACAATGGAATCCGAAAGCGGACCACTGCCATAAAGCTCTGTCTTAAACTGTTTAGGGGTGATATCATCATCAAACCAAGAAGACTCTGCAATATAACCTTCAAGATGCAAGGTTCTCGCATTAGGCTCGCCTGCTTCGTTCACCACCCATCGCCAAAATTTATCCATAAAATCGACCTCCTTTTTTTGTATTAAAAAAACACTCCTCCATTTGAGAAATGCTGTTAATCCTTACATTTTAAGTTTTCCAAACAAATGGCCATAGTTAAACACTTATCTTCAAAACTACTCACCACCACTTGCTTCAAGGGCCTTCTTAGCATAGGCACCGGCCATCTTAAGCGGTAACATATTACCATTGGTCAAGTACAACTCCCCGCCCTCATCTTGAGAAATGGGATCCAGGTTTTCCATCCGTCTTACATCGTTAACAGAGAAAAACCCGTTCTGAATTCCAATAGCATAGCCATCCATCCTGGATTTATAATCCCCTCGCATCAAGGCGGAAGCATTAAAAGAGACAAAACACTGGCCTTTTTCACTTTCATTGAAAAGCTTTCTGTTCATAGCCTGTTCAATTCTAACCAGCCACGGTCTGATGGTATGGACCACAAAGCTAATGGACTGATTCTCGATGTTACTGAATGAACTCTTACTCAGGTCAGCTACCATGTGGGGAGGCACCTGAAATATCCGGCATATTTCTTCTATCTGAAACTTCCTGGTCTCAAGAAACTGGGCATCGGAGTTGGGCATACTGATGGCTTGATATTGCAGGCCATCTTCAAGCACTGCCACCTTGTTGCTGTTGTTAACACCACCATAGGCTGATTGCCAGGCATCCCTTACCTTGGTCGGATCCTTGATGGTTCCTTGAGTTGAAAGAATACCACTTGGCGTAGCATTGTTAGCAAAGAACCTACCACCATATTCTTCAGCGGCAATATTAAGACCGATTGCATTTTTGGCAAGAGCCACTGGTGAATAGCCCATCACACCATCAAACCCAAGCCCAGGCACATGAAGTATATCTTCAGGACCTAGATAATGAGTGGTGCCATCTTTCCTGTAAGCGTAATAAAGATCACCATTACTATCCCGGTCCACTGTCATCTTTTCAGGCAGAAGGGGATACAAATGCACCACTTCACCTCTACCGTTTCGAATGATCTGACAATAGGCGTTACCCCAAAGGAGAATGTGGGTCATCATGGTTTCCCGTAAGGTGAAGGAAGTCATCTCTGGATTAGGTTCATCATGTAAAAGTCTATATAGCGGATGAGTGTACATCTTCTCCTTTCCATCCCCTTTATACTGGTAGGTATGAAGTGGTAAAGACGCCACCGTCTCTGCAATGATTCTCACACAGGCAAAAACCGCTGTGGTCTGCATGGCACTTCGTTCGTTGACGATTTTCCCTGATACGCTTTGCCCCATATAAAAATTCGGGGCACTACTGACACTGTCCGTCGGTTCTGCTCTTGCCTTAAAAGGCCATCTAAAGAAATTTGCCACTATATATTCACTCCCCTTCTATCCTAAAATAATCATGTCTCTTTCATCATAGATGGAAACATCATCTGGCGGATTTACTGTTGCTCTGGCAAGTCCCATGATGAGCGCTACAATTCCATCAATCTTCTCTGCTGATTTTTCTTTATCCACTTTGATGTTTCCAGCAGGATCCATCCTAACCACAATGTTGTCTGCCATCCACCGAAGCACCGGATGACCTCCATGAGCAATCTGCTTGCTTAAGATAAGCCGCATAAGTTCTTTTGTCGGTGGAGACATATCTTTAAAGCCTTGTCCGAATGGCACGACGTTAAAACCCATCCCTTCAAGGTTCTGGCTCATCTGCGTTGCTCCCCAACGGTCATAGACAATCTCTCTTATGTTGTACCTCTCTCCTAGCTTTTCAATAAACTTCTCAATGAATCCATAATGAACCACGTTCCCTTCTGTAAGCTCGATAAATCCATTCTTATGCCAAATATCATAAGGCACTTTATCTTTTCTTACTCTTTGATAGAGGGTCTCTTCAGGAAGCCACAAATAAGGCAGTACATGAAACTTATCACCTTCCTCAATCGGCGGAAATACCAATACAAAAGCAGTAATGTCACTGGTGGATGATAGGTCAAGACCTCCATAACACACTCTACCTTCTAAATCATCAGGGTCCACAGGGTAGTTGCAAAGATCCCATTTATCCATGGGCATCCACTTGATTTCCTGTTTTAACCACATGTTTAGTCTCAGCTGTTTAAAAAGAGCTAAATCCGCAGGATCATCTTTGACTTGACTAAAGTGTTCTCGCACGCGTTCTATCTGAATGGTATGGCCAAGACTCGGATTGGTCTTATACCAGTTTTTTTCATCGCTAATATCCGCATCATCCTCCAGCCCATAGATAATGGATAGGAATGTAGGATCAATACGACTCCCATCCAGTACAGCTTTTGCTTTTTGGTGCATCTCCCAGCCATAACCAGAAAGTTTATTCCCGGCGGTAGTGAGGTATAGAAAGAGCGGCTGCATTCTCGCATCTCCTGACCCAGTGGTGAGCATCTTCGCAAGGTCAGGATTGGGATAGGTCCAAATCTCATCGAGGATAACACAGGATGCATTGATGCCGGATTTTGACTTTACGTCAGAACTTAATACCTGATAGAAACTGCCTGTCTTTGGATAGACGATTCGTTTTGTAGACCTTACCAGATTGGTTACTTTAGAAAGTGTCGGATTCCCTTCAACAAAGTTCATGCTGGTATTAAAGATGATGCTGGCTTGCTGTCTGTCACAAGCGGCTACATACACTTCTGCATTCGGCTCTCCATCAGCAAGCAGCATATACAGGGCGATGGCTGCTCCGAGTTCACTGTTATGAGTGGGAACCATTGCTTTTCCAGCTAAATACAGTCGGGAAGGGCTATCCACCTGGATGCATTTTACTGGTACTGATTTTACTTTCTTGATATCTATAATGGATCTAAAAGAGTTCTTCGTAGGTTTTTCAGGCTCATCTTTAAGTCTTTCATTCTTTCTTTGCAAAGAAAAAACAGGATTACTCCTGTATGCATAAAAATGAATCCTATATTTTATTCCATAATCTTTGCCGTCTAATTTTGCTACTCCTTCGTTTATTGAACACTTGAAACCTAAACTTCTAATAAGTTCAGTCACATCTTGAGCTAGTTTCCTGCTGACTGTTGTATATTCACATTCTCCAGCTTTTGAAACATATCCATCGCAGTCCATAAGCCCTTTCAGTAATTCTAATCTTTGTTCATATGCTGCTCGTAGGTATTCATTTGGAATATGCTTATTGCAAAACAATCCCATTTTTCTCATCTTGGATTGCCAAGAAACATTTCTCGCTGCTTGTCTTTTATCTCCATTCCTAAACGCTAACTGGACACTACCTGTATTTGTTGATTTCCATTCTCGAAGTTCCACACCTAGTCTATTCAGTTTTTCCACGATATCAAGATCGTTTACATTGCAGGTAAAACTCGCATTATAGCTACTCCCATCTGCAAGCCAGACACCCAACATATATGGCGGTATTAACAATTTCTTTTCTTCAAGCTCAAGTGCTTTTTGCACTGGAATCCGGTAATGATAACAGTCATTCTTGAATTTGATCTGATCCTTCATCATCTCGGTACTGAGTATTCTTGTCGCACAACTTGGACTTCTATGCGGTTTGTATTCTTCGACCTGCCACAAGTGTTCCGCATCAGCAATAATGCTTTCTTTATCTGATAAAGTCACCTCATAACAAGAGTGCCCATACATTACTTCCGTGCAACTTACTACCTTGCAAGGTTTTCCGTTTTCATCAAATACTTCATCTCCAACTTTTAAGGCTTCCATGGTCGTCCACCCCGCAGGGGTTGGTAAAAGCGTGTTGATAGCCAGGGCTTTCCCATTTTTCTTACCTATTTCAACATAAGCAGTTCGGTACTGGCGGGTACCATCTTCTCTCAAAGTTCCAAAGAGCCTGCTTACTAGATCTTTCTCCCAAGAAAGTAACTTAAAAGGCTGACCGGCCCATCTGCCTTTGGTCAGCTTCAGTTGTTCGATAAAGTTAATAGCGTGATTCGCATGAGCTTCACTAAATGGCATATTGCCTGGCTCCTTTCATTATTAATCATCACACTTCTTCAAAATATCCTCTGCCCTTGGTACATTGCAAAGCAGTTCTTCCATGGCATTTCCTTCGATGGTGTTCGCAGAATTATTGATGTTTAGTCTGCTTCTAGCTGATGGACTGAGTCCCAGTTCGGAGCAGAAGTTTCGAATCTGTTTTAGGTTCTGCTGTGCAATGGACACCTGAGGAATCTGCTGAATATATCCAGAATTCGTTTTAAGAATAGATCCGTGCTTTGAAATGAATTCTTCTGCTTCTTTCCATCTGGCAAAAGCCTGACAGTACCCTGCAAAAGCAGCCATGTCCACCTCCGTCAGCAGTCCCATGGCTTCCAGTTCTTTTGAAAGTCTTCTCCATTCTTTCTTGGCATCCCGTTCAAGCCATGACGGGCACTTCGGTGCTCTTTGTTTAGGCTTTGGTTCATTTTTGTTGAGCGGTCGTTTCCCAGGATTGCCTTCCAGCTCCTTGATTGCTGTGGGTTTTGGTGGTCTTCCTCTCCCAGCCATACTTCTCACCTCCCCTCGTTGGCTTTAGTGCCATGAAAAAAAGACCTCCTAAGAAGTCTTTTGCTTTTCTAATTCAGGCTCTGTACAGTACTGTTTTTCATTATTTTATGCTACGCGTCACCAACGTAGATATTATAGATCGACATGCTGGTAATAATTTCATCAGATAAATTCTCATATGAAATGTCATTTTCATTAAGTCTAAACTCTATCACATAACCATCATCGTTTAGTTTAAAGATATATTCGCTTCTTTCTTCATATAGTTTACCATCTACATTTCTTTCATATTTCTTCTCGTATATTTGCATCACCTCTTTGGCAGAATCTCCAACCATCACACCTTCTTTTGTACAGAATCCTTTAGTTCTAACAAATATACTCATTATTGTATTTTTTATTGGATCCAAATCAACACCAGCTACAGCTTCATCCCCAAAAGAATACCCCATCATATTAGGTCCATTACTCTTATTGTATTCGTCACCCCATACGACGACTGCTTTTTCAAAGATATCACCAATTTTTACCCCAGCGATAGATTCTGTATCATCCGAGAGCGAGGCGCTATACTCAACTTCCTTAAGGCTATCAAGTGGAACATAGCCAAAATTATTCAAATAATTAGTTAAATCCGGATACTCAACCAGCACCCAATCCTCACCGTCTTCATTACGTACGAGGGCATGTATAATAACATCCTTTTCCTTTAGAGGCCAAGGTGCATTTGTACTTTTTCTTAGGGCGGCAGCCTCATCATATGGATGTGTTCTTAGGTATGTTGGTCCAGCGACATGCATGGCACGCGGAAGGTACTCGAATTTTCGCTCATTAAATCCTTTACTATACACGCTATTATCCACTGGTCTAGTCAACTCACCTATCACCACACTTAAATCCTCAAGTTCTTCTTCTCTGTGTTCTACTCTCTCTTCCAACTCTTTTATGTATTCTGCCTGCGTTTCGATTTGCGCGTTTAATGGCGCGGTTTGTTCGTCAATTTTTTGCTGCTCACTGCATCCAGTTGCCAACAAAATTATGAATATGACTACTAATAATTTTTTCATACGTCCCCCAGATTAAACTTCTTACAATAAAAGAGCTCTCATATTTAATAATCGCCTTGAACAACTTTCTTGTTACCTTTTCGCAATGTAAGTATATTATATATACCGTGTTTTGTAAAATCATACTCATCTAAGTAGTCTTTTACATTGTTAATTTCCACGAAGTATTACTCAAACTGTCAATCCTTATCAGCATCTTCGACCCTGGTCCACACCAATGCATCTAATGCTTTTGGCCATTCATTTTCGTTAACATATAATGGAATCTCTAATTCGTCATCGGAATACATAATAACCACCACCGCGAATATACTTAGGGCAGGTGATCTCGGATAGGATTTTACGTTTTAAAACATAAAGTTATTACCCTACAATTATTCTGCAGCTGTCTTCACCATAAACTATACTAAGTCCACTGCCATTGTCCCAGGACACCATTATGGAACCGATATCGTCCACACCGACTACCGTCCCCTGCGTTCCGGTTGGAGGTGCCTGCTTATCATCCATCCTTATTAGTTCAACTCTGGTTCCAGGCGGGTACTGATTCTTTAGTCTCTCAACTATTTCTTTGTTAGTAAACATCTTCATTCTCCTCTAGACATAGGTTTGCGCTAATCTTCAAGAGCTGTGTACCGGCTATAATCATAGCCTTCGCTACTCACTAGGACCCTTTCACCAGTCTCAGTATTAATCACCCGGATGCATCTCAATTCACCTTTTTCATTAGAGCCGCCATCGGACTTTTCAATCCAAGGTTGCTCTTTAAAAAAGTCCTCGGCAAAAGCTTTGAACTCATCGTCATTAAAAGCTATCTCTTTTGTCACTTCATATAAGCTGCCTTGCTTCCTATCTTTTTTCGCATAAAAGGTAGCATCCTTGAGTTCCTCGAGGTCATTAAACTTTCTTCCGAACAAGGCTCTTGGTTTATTCGTCATGGTTGTCACCATCTTTTCGCTTTTCACATGTTGTTCCAATACGCATTAACTCATACCTCCTTTATTCTCGGTACTACATACATCACTCTACAGGAGATATAAGTCAAGCGTAGATGCGTTTAAATAACCTTTACTTCACTATCTTCTTGTTTCAAATCTGAATAAGGGATTTCCCTGCCATCTCGCAGAAGAAAAACATCTGCATCGCTTCCAACATGGGCTGTGTATCTTTTTGCAATTACATCCACAAATTTTTCATCAATCTCAGCTGTATAACAAATTCTATCTGTCTGGTCACAAGCAATTAAAGTACTACCCGATCCACCAAAAGGATCAACAACAATTGAATTTACACTAGAACTATTCTTAATGGGATATGCGATTAATGGAACTGGCTTCATCGTACTATGAAGACTGCTCTTTGATGGCTTATCGAATTCCCAAACTGTAGTTTCACTTCGCCCTGCATACCATTTATGTTTCCCTTTTTTCTTCCATCCAAAAAGACACGGTTCATGTTTCCACTGATAAGGGCTACGTCCTAATACCAAAGACTGTTTCACCCACTGACAAACACCTGAAAGATAGAATCCAGCATCCTGAAAGGCCTTTCTAAAAATGTAGCCTTTTGTATCTGCATGAAATACATAAATAGAAGCATCCATAGCCATAATACTCTCCATGTTTTTAAATGCATCAAAAAGAAACCTGTAAAACTCTTCATCCTTCAAATTGTCATTTTGAATAGTTCCTTGGCTCCCATCATAGGAAACGCCATATGGAGGATCCGTTACGACTAAATTCGCTTTCTTTCCGTCCATCAGCCTCTCATAAGTTTCGGCTTGAGTGCTGTCTCCACATATCAATCGATGTTTGCCTAACAGCCAAATGTCACCTTGTTTTGAAATTGGTTCTTCTTCTAGGGCAGCCTCTACATCAAAGTCATCGTCGCTCACATCTTTATCATGGACCTGACTGAAGAGATCCTCGATTTCTGCAGCATCAAATCCCGTTAGGGTCACATCAAAGTCCTGAGCTTCCAGGTCTTTAATTAAATCAGCCAGCGCTTCAACCTCCCAGTCGCCCGTTACTTTATTAAGAGCCACGTTTAATGCTTTTTCTCTTTCAGCAGTCAACTTAACAATGACACATTCAACTTCCGTATGTCCTTCTTCAATAAGAACTTTATACCTTTGATGCCCTCCAACAATATTGCCAGTCTCTTCATTCCAGATGATAGGCTCCACATAGCCAAACTCAGTCATGGACCTTTTCAGTTTTTCATAAGCCGGGTCCCCTTGCTTCAAATCTTTTCTTGGATTATACTCCGCCGGATTGATACCAGTCACCGGTACTTTTCTTATAATCATTTCCTGTCCCATCAGATTACCTCCGTTTCGTTGCATAAAAAAAGCCCGTGATCACTGTCATCAGGCTAAAACTCATAGAAAAATGTTTGCTTTTCAAGGTTGTATTAAGTTCACATCGATTACACTTTTTATTTATTAAGGGTGTGCTGCGTCCCACTATTCATACGAGTTACAAAATATGTTACTTCATTTTATTTATCGCTAGTATCTCAGGATATACCCCCCTAGCGATTTTCGCGATTTTTCACACAAAACCCCAGCGCGTTGGCGTACCAAGGGTTCTAGCGCGATTCAGACCCCCTACCCCCTACAATTTAAGTGTATTACCAAAGCCTCCATCTTCCTTTGCGGTCTTCCTCGCGTGACAGCTTTTACATAGTGGCTGCCAGTTTTTCTTGTTCCAGAATAGCTTCCGGTCTCCACCGTGTGGTTTGATGTGGTCCACCTCTGTTGCCGGGGTGAGTCTTCCTTCTCTTTTACAGTTAACACACAGGGGATACTTCTTAAGAAACTCCTTGCTGGTCTTTCGCCAACTATAGGTGTACATCTTCGAGCTTCTTTCATTTTGTCTCTTTGTCATCTCTTTCTTGTGCTTCTCACAGTATCTATCATGGGTCAGTGTTTGACACCCAGGATAGTTGCAAATATGCTTTGGTTTCCAAGGCATCAAAGTCACCTCCTGTTTTCTCGCTTAAAAAAAGGTAAAGAAAAAGCTCCAGTTCATTAACCAGAGCTTAGGATCCAAGAATGCTGCGTTTCCTAAGATTCGAATCGATATAGCTTAGGCGTATGCTACAACATATGGTGTACGTGGATTTTCTATACCTTTACACCATAACTATAACACAGATTGCTACTGACATTCACTGACATTTACTGACATTTACTGACATCTTTTCGTATTTTCGAATTCTTTTAGGGCTTTACCATGAAGCCTAAACACAGTTCTTGGATCGTATCTCATTGAAACTGCAATCTCATCCCACCCTTTACCATTCAGGTATCTTAGTTCAAGCAAGAGCTGTTGGTTGATGTCATCCATTTTGTTGATCGTATCTTGAATATCCTTCTTAAGATCAACCAAGCGGTCAATATCATCACTGATTTCATTTTCCATATCAATGACTTTCACAATGGCGCTTTCCATCTTACTCTTCGGTGTGTTCCCCCCACATATCCTCTCTGCAGTAAAACTCGAGGTGACTTTCATAGAAAGGCTTTTCAATGTTTCCAACTGTTCTAACTTACTCTCAACGACCTGATCAAGCCAAATGGCCTGAGACAAATATCCCTTTGCATTCATCATCTCGTACCACCAGTCTCCTTACACCCTGTTGTAAAATATCTGACTCGTATGTTCCATCTTTTTGCGCTTTTGATCTCAACGGACATACCGGAAGATATCTTATCTCCAAATACCCAAAGTTCATGACATTTCCCAAGAAGCACAAGCCCCAAGTCTAAGCCCAACTGTCTTTCTTCAGGGTCAGTTTCTTCAAGGAACTGCGGATACATCAAATGGGTTATAATCGGGACCGTCTTCTGTGTTACTGCAAATCTTCCGTATCTCCTGGCTCTTTTCGTGCTCCAGTCGATATCACCCGCAAAAGGACTGCAGATGAAAACAATCTTCTTCTTTTGCTTTTTTACTTTTTCAATATTAGTTAATGCCTCAAAGGCGGTTGGATCGTAGTAGCCTTCAGCATTGAACTTATTAACGCTCATCGTTTCTTCCTCCATTTTTTAAATTGTTTATTCTAGCCTTCACAGCTTCAATCAAAGCCTTCTGACCTGTGTCTTTGTTATCAAGTGCTCTCATCACTCTCTGATCGATGGTGTCCTTGGCCAGGATATGATGGATCACTACTGTTGATTTTTGTCCCTGTCTCCACAGTCTGGCATTTGCCTGTTGGTAGAGTTCAAGACTCCAAGTGATACCAAACCAGATGATGGTTGAACCGCCTTCTTGAAGGTTTAGCCCGTGCCCTGCAGATGCTGGATGGCACAGTGCAATTTTCATTTCTCCCCGGTTCCACTTGGCTATATCCTCCGAGGTGTTAATAACTCCTGTATCAAATCGTTTCTTGATGCGATCTCTTTCATGCTTGAAGCCGTAGTAGATGAGAACAGGTTTTCCATTGGTCGCTTCAATGAGATCTTCTAAAGCATTGAGCTTCCTATCGTGAATCTGGTGTACATCTCCATATTCGTCATAGACAGTACCACCAGACATTTGAAGGAGCTTATTTGAAAGCACCGCTGCGTTGGCAGCATCCACATCACTATCTGCAAGCGGTAGGAGCAGATCTCGTTCCAACTGACGGTAGAGTCTCATCTCCTTATCTGACAAGGTGACTTCCACTTTGTTATAGATAATCGCCGGCATCTTAAGATAATCAAGAGCTTTCATACTGATGCAAATATCAGATATCTTACGGTAGATCTTTTCTTCAGCATCATCGTTTAGCGCGTAGTCTGTTGGAATGCTGCCACTTACATACTTCTGCGGATGAAAGTATCTGCCACGATAACCGCTGTAGGTTCTCCCCAAGCGCTCACCACAATCAAGAAGATAGATCTGACTCCAGATATCCAAGAGTCCATTGGGAGCTGGCGTTCCAGTAAGTCCCACAATCCTTTTGATCTTATGTCTTACTTTCTTTAGAGCCCTGAACCTTTTAGCTGATGGCGACTTGAAACTCGAAAGTTCATCGACGATCACCATATCAAAGGGCCAGTCGTTTTTATAGAACTCCACCAACCAAGGTACATTCTCACGGTTGATTGTGTAGATATCCGCCTTTTTATAAAGAGCCATTGTTCTATTTTTTTTACTGCCCAGCACCTTTGAAACCTTGAGGCCTTTCAGATGCTCCCACTTGAGCACTTCATCCAGCCAGGTGGTGTTTGCCACTCGAAGTGGTGCAATCACCAGAACCTTTGATACTTCAAACCTGTTATGAAGCAGGTCCGTTAGGGCGGTTAATGTAATAACGCTTTTCCCAAGTCCACACTCTAAAAAAATACCAGCTGATTTGTTCTCAAGGATGAACTCGGTGCAATGGGTTTGATAATCATGAGGGTGATACTCACACCTTCCGCTGTTCAATGCCATCCACCACACCTCCTATGTATTCTGGATCGTCTAAGCAATAAACCAAAAATCCTAGCCCTTCCAGCTCACCTTTTCTCTTTATTTGGTTAGGCCGCATCTTCTTGCCTGGTGCTTTCACTTCTACAAACCCAGTCTTGCCGTTAGGCAACAGCACCAACCTGTCAGGCACACCATTTATGCCAGGGGAGATGAACTTGAAAGCTCTCCCGCCTCTTCTTTTCACTTCTTTTACGAGCATCAGCTCAATTTCTTTTTCCGTCATACCCTTCACCTCAATTATTGAACTCTTCAAATTAGAAGATTATTCGCTTCCCATTCTCTGTTCCTAGGAGTGTTCTTAAGTGTTTCAAAAACCCTACGCGTGTATATGTGTTTATATACCTATATATATATTAGTATCTATACTTTCTAGTAGAGATAAGAACATAAGAACAAATAGCTTATAGCCCTTGTAGTTACAGGCTTTTGGGGTGTTCCTGAAAATGTTTCTTCACCAATCCTAGGTATCTTAGGAACATCAACTCTGTTCTTATGCTTTTTCCCCATTTTCCCGTACATAGGTCAGCTGAGGACCGTAAATTGGAAGTCTCATCTTCCCATTCTTATTGCCACCATATCGTTTCCAGCCACCGATTTTAACTAGGATACCTTGTATCTCGAAAGAGTCCGTTCTCCTTAAATCCTCTTTCTTCTTTCCAAAGCACTCGCACCAAATTTCCTGAAGACTTACTCTCATCTTTTTAACGCTTCCTACTAACTTATCAGAGCCAAACTCAGTATCTCCAGCTAGAAAACTACGTCTCTCGAATAGGTCCATATCATCCCAACTCTCAGGTATCAATATATCCAGATATTCTCTGACCAAACCTTCTCTATCATCTTCTTCCATTGATTCTTGTTGGCTCCTATAAGCAAACACTGCCGCTTCACCTTTTAGGTTCAAATCTTCACCCGCTTGATATTTTACGATTGCTTCAGCCCAAACCTGAGCCACTTTCGAATCAGTGAGATCATCCCAAATGCTTTTCTTTCCTACCTTTACGTAGACTGGCCAAAACCGCCTATTCCCTGTTACATCCCTAAGGAACCCTTTCTCAGCATTTGTTGTGCCCACTATGACGCACTGCCTCGGATGATTTTCTACGTTAACACCATAACTTTGTCTAAACTTATCATCTGTCCTTGTAATGAAAGATTTCACTGTTTCCACATCCATCTTCCTAAGGCCTGCCAATTCTCCAAGCTCCAAAATCCAGTATCCCTGCAGCTTCTCAGCAGCAGCCTTATCTCGCATATCTGAGACTGTCAGACTATCCGAAAACCACTTACCGGCCAGTTTGGCAAAAAAGGTTGATTTGCCAATCCCTTGATCACCGTTTAGGATTAGCACATAGTCGAACTTAATACCCGGCTCATAGATCCTGGCCACAGCAGCACATAGTGTCTTGCGCATTACTGATCGGGTATAGATGTTGTCCTCTGCACCTAGATAGTCGATAAGCAGTCGATCCACTCTCTCGGTTCCGTCCCAAACAGGTAATTCACTGAAATACTGCTTAACGGGATGGAACATTCGCTCGGATACCGCTGTCAACAAGCCATCTTTAAACTTTCCAGGAGACCAGATTCCATATTTCATATCAAAATATACCTTCGCCCGAGATAAATCTGAATCGTTCCAACCGGATTTCACCTGTTTCCAGGGCAGGGTACCATTCACATCAATAGCATGAGAAAGCTCGTTATACGCGATTGCTTGAAACATGGGATCATGACGGAGTATTTCTGTGATATTGATTAACGTGTCTTTGACAGTTCCGTTCTTATTAAGTTCAAGGCTTAGCTCCCAATCCTGTGACTCTGCGCTCTTAACATCTTGCTGGACGGCAAACTCCTCCTTAACCTCTTCCTCACGTTCTTTGGCGAGCTGTTTTCTTACCGACTTGTCTTCCGTACAAAACTCAAGCATCGCTTTATATGAGGGTAGCTGCTTCTTCTCATCTGCATCTTCATCCATCTCACCGAACTTATGAATTCTGACAAGGTCAAAGGAATTCGATAATTTTCCACAAGCAGGATCTGTTGCATGATGGGAGTATGCGTATCTGCTACCATAAATCACCACTCCTGCTGTTGAATCAGCTGGAATATAGTCGTATCTTTCAGGCATGACACTTGGCGTGTACACTTCTGAGAGAAATGTATCAATAGCGTCTTCCACTGCATAGGCCCTACAAAAAGCTCCCACCATACCTTCTTTCTTCGATGGATCAGCCTGCTTCTTCATCAGCTTCTCTAAAAGAGTTGTCTGTCTTGATGATACTGGCCATGATGACGTGTCCTGCCAGTTCTCATACAGATTTAGAATTGCATCCGGATTCAGTAAACTCCCTTCAATACTTCTAAAGAAATATTCCCCATCGGATGATGTGCTAGGCCAATACATAAGCCTGTTGGGTTCATATGTTGTATCATCAAAACTCTCAATTCCGATCTCTTGAGCTATCCTTCTACTGATAGCTTGATACTCATCAGCGGATACTGATCTCGATAATGGAATGATTAGCCTCAATCTTGGCGTTTCTTTAGTATGTTTATGGGTTGAGTAGATGCAGCAAGCATAGCCATAAAGAAGCTCAATGCTCTCTGCTATACCTTCAGCATCATCTCCATGGTCCATGTCCAAAGTCAGCATGGACCGATGGATTACACACTCTTTTCTTCTCCTGCCATCTTTGAGCTTTCCAGCTACAAAACCACCTACGTCTTTTACATCGTCCTGTTGATACTTTTTCATTTTCAGGTACTCTTCCCTAGTTTCACTTGTGATTGTTGTTTGAGAGAGTCGATGTATGAACTCAACCCAGGACACTGTCTGTTCTTTCCAAAACTTGTCTTTACGACTATTGCCTGTCGAAATAGTGAATTTCATGGCGTCCTCCTTCTTTCTTGAATTTATTTAGTGCTTCCGTTACTTCTTGAAATGCAATTGGTTCTTTGGTTAATCTTTCTTGTAAAAAGCGCACTCGTAACCATCTGCATCTAGAGGTAATCCTTCAGACCACTTGGGACTCTCGCTCATGATGCTGCAAACTTCTTCTACGCTTGACTCGTCCATTGGCACTTCACAGATGACCTCATCATGCACGTGAGCTACGATAGCAAACCCTCTTTTATCTAGTCTGAGCATGGCTTCTGCCAATAAGTCTCTTGATGCAGCTTGCACAATATTCTCCACAATCTTTGGTCCGTAGGTTTCAATTCTCTCCCATTTCTTGGTGATACCAATACCTTCATAAGTGAGTCCTTCTCTTCCAAATTTGTTCAGCTTGAGTTTTGGCTTCACATACACTAAATCTCGCCTAGATGGAAGGGTTACAAAAAGCATGCCACTTTTATAGGTGAAGCAGATGCCGTGAGTGCTTGTCTTGGTTCGTTCCTTCACTGCGGTAATGGCTGCCTTATCTACATCCCACCAAAACTTAACAATCCTCGGGTTCGCTGTGCGCCAGTTATTGATAAGACCTTGCAGTTCATGCTCTTCCACACCCATCTCAAGTGCTCCCATGGCCTTCAACGCTCCGACTCCCCCGCCGTAACCACATGCTAATTCTGATATTTTCCCTTTTTGTCTCAGGGGGCTACCTTTCGTAATCTCATCAATGGGTACATGGAACATTTGTGCTGCTGAAGCTTCATAGATTTTCCCGTGGGACTGAAACACTTCAAGCCGCCATTTCTCTCCTGCAAGCCAAGATAACACTCTTGCTTCTATAGCTGAGAAGTCAGCTACGATGAACCGATGGCCTTCTTTGGGAATAAAAGCGGTCCTTATCAGTTCCGATAAGACACCCGGTGTATTGCCAAAGAGCATCTGCAGATCATCAAAACGTCCTTCTATCACTAGGTCTCTTGCCAATTTCAAATCCTTCAAATGGTTCTGAGGTAGGTTTTGAAACTGAATCAGTCTCCCAGAAAATCTACCAGTACGATTGGCCCCATAGAATTGAAAGAGTCCGTGAACTCTATCATCAGAGCACACTGCCCTTTCAATAGCCTCGTACTTTCTGACACTGGTCTTAGCCATAAGAAGTCTCAACTTTAACGCTTCTTCCACTTCACCATCAGTCTCATCTACCAGTTCTTTCACATTTTTCTTGGATAGACTTTCAACCTCAACACCACGATCTGATAACCAATCTTTTAACTGGGATACGGAGTTTGGATTCTCAAGCCCCGTGAGTTCATAGGCTCTTTCTGTTGCTGCTACCGTGAACTGCCTATCACAAGATATTGCTTCGTCGACTAATGCCATATCTGCCATAATGCCTAGGTCATTAATCCTCTGATCCAGCTCATAGAGAGCCTGTTCTGACTTAGGTATTGGATAGTCTTTTATCTTTTCCCTGATGGCCAATTCCACTTCTACGTCTCTGATATTGTACTTTTTGAAGAGCTCCCATTTATCTGGTGCATCCGATGGCAAGTTTCGATTCCTACCACCATTGGCTGCTGTTGGTTTGCAGGGTAGGCAGAAGTACCGAATCAGAGCTTTTCCTTCTGCCATCTTCTGCGCATCCAGTTTGAGTACTTTTGCTACACCCTCCAGATGGAGGGGAAGTCCAAGCATTGCTGCCTGAACCTCACTACATCTCCATGAGGATGGGTTGAGATAGATTTCTTTACTGAGTTTCCTTGTGAGATATCTCATCAATGCAACCCGCTCAAAGTTGGCGTTAAAGGCTGTCTTGATGACCTTTGGATCCAGCAGATCGTTGGTGATTTCTTTTGACATGTCTTCTCCACTAGCCAAATCTATTAGTTTCACCGGACCACCATCCATGCTGTAAGCAAAGAGTAAGATGTCGAAGTTTGGGCTGTCAGTGTAGCGGTAAACTCCACTCTTTCTTAAGTCGATATCTGAAAATGTCTCGATATCTATAGATAAAATCTTCATAGGTTTACCGCCTCCTCACATGCTGAGACCTAGGACATGAAATCATCATCGTCCTCAATCTCAAAGTCATCTTCAGCTCTTGTCATGCCACCCAAGGGCTCACCGTCTCTAAGCTTCTGTGCATTGCCGAGGCCTGCTGCTATCCCTCGGTTACCATTCACATTGAAGGCATAAAAGTTGATACTTACCTTCCCATAACAGCCACTGTAAACTTCACTTCGGTCAAGAACGGCTTGAATCTTGCTATCTACAATCTGAGGTGCGTTCTTTGAATTAGCATTAATGAAATAGGCATCAGCATAATTGGGATCATCTGGTCTGTCGATATCACCATCACGAAGAGGTGTCTTAAGATTTGCAGGTACCTTGCCGCCAAACTTTGGAGCGCCTTCTTCCTTCGCTTCTTCAATAGCTTTTAAAATCATGTTGATGGTCTTTTTGTCACTCTTAGGAATGATCACCGATACGCTATACTTTGGATCCGAGCCGTTGATACTCTTTGGTTCGAACAAATTCACGAAACTAAGTCTTCCAGGAACGACCACTCTTGTACTTTTACTCATAATATTTTCCTCCTTGAATTTGGCTCTCTCAAGCCTTCAACTGTTTGTTAACTACTCTTCTATTTGGAACTCTGCTTCTATAGGTTCTACTGCTTCTCGCTTGTCTGTTTCAGAGACAAGTGTCAGCTTGCCTTTTGGCTTTTCCACTAAGCTTCCAAGTATCTGCTTAAATTTCTGTTTGCTCATCAATTTCTCCATTTCAGTAATACTGATAAGACTCTGTTTGAAAATGTCGGTATAGCCCTGAGCCTTTGCAGCTTCCGCGACAGCAATTTCATCAGTGTACTTTCTTCTGGTTCTGCCCTCTACAAGCTTGAACCCATCCCACTGCCTTCCTTCATTAATGGCTAGAGCAGTCGCGTAGGTGTAGACATCCCCTGCCCATTTGGATAGCTCATTTGCTAGACCAATGATTTCAGCAATTTCCTTATCCAACAAAAGTGCTGGATCTTGAAACTCATACTTGAGCAGTTCTAAATTTTTAACAGCCCTCGCTCTACATTGGTTTCTAGCTCTACAGAACCGGCAATGATCGCCAGCACAAAACTCGCCTTCTCCATTACTAGCAAGAAGTGCTTTAGGCTTCAGTTCTTTTTCAGCCCAAGAGAGAAGCTCATCCACACTTACTTCATAGGTGGAGAAGTTTTCCACTCTTGGTTGAATAATGGTCATGGATACTTTTTCAATGTCATAGAGCATTTCAAATAAGGAAAGTGCACCTAATGCATAGAGCATCATTTGAGGATTTTTATCAGCTGATACGATTACTCCGCGACCGTACTTCAGATCCACCACATGGAGGGTTCCACTACCTACAACCACCAAGTCACCCGTCCCAAACCCTTCAGGCACGTAGTCACTAAAGTCCAGCTTCTGCTCGATTAATATCTGCAGGTCCTGGCATTCTTCTTTTGCTTTTTCGATGATGCCAAGACAGTACTCCACATAAAGATCTGTCATCTCATCCATTTCATCTGAATGAAACTTACTGGTAGGTTTTCTTGACCGCATCTTCAGTGCTTTCCTCAGTTTGTGTTCTGCCAGGTCATGGGCCGCTGTCCCTTCTTCAGCAAAGACACTGGTTTCATTGGGGAACTGCTGTTCAAGGATTGCCGAAGGCATACACGTCATCCACCGATGTGCTCCTGAAGCTGAGAGCATCGAATGGGCATTAGTTGATCCACTCATTTAAGCTCACCTACTTCCTCTAGCACCTGTTCGTAATATGAAGTGTCAAGAGATGTTAGCTTCTCTGCCCCATATTTGTTGATGATGGCTTTTACCGCCTCTCTGTGACCGTCTCTATTTTTCTCTGCCATCAAGGCTCTCACTTCTTCAAGGGTTGGAGCTGCATCTTCAGGCTGTTCTTCTACCTTCCGCTTCTTTACATTTTTTGTTTTTGGAACTGCCTTCTCTGTTATTTCTGGAATATCTTCAGGTGCTGATTCTTGAGCTTCTATGGCCTGAACCAGGTATGCGATACTGGTGGCCAATGCCTTCATGTTCTCTACAACCTCAAGTGCCCGTTTGTTTCTACTCATGATCTTGTCCCCCTTTCTTCTTTAAATAGTCCTCTGTTAGTTCTTTTAGGATGCCAACCATGTCGAGCATCTCCCAGGGCGTATTCTTCACGACACCACCCTCAAGCATCTTCGCTCTACCAAAATGGCCATAAGCTGCAAACTGTTTATAGATGGGCCGTTTCAATCCAAAAGACTTTATGATTGTGCCGGGCCTCATATCAATAAGTGAGGAAACAATAGCGGTGAGTGCTTCATCATCAAGTTTGCCAGTGCCAAAGGTATTGATATTAAAAGAAACGGGTTCTGCTACACCAATCGCGTAAGACACTTGCACTTCGCATTCCCTAGCAAGACCTGCTGCCACTATGTTCTTTGCGATGTATCTTGCTAGATAAGCTCCAGAGCGATCAACCTTTGTCGGGTCTTTTCCAGAGAAAGCGCCACCGCCATGTCTACCTTTGCTACCATAGGTATCCACGATGATCTTTCTTCCTGTAAGACCTGAATCTGCAGCCGGACCACCCAAGACGAATCTACCGGTAGGATTGATTAGGACCTTGGTGTCTTTATCAAAGAGTGCGGATGGAATACTCTTCCTAATAATGTGTCTTAGTACATCTTCTCTGAGCTTTTGAGGGTCGATCTCTTCACTGTGCTGAGTTGAAACCACAATAGTTTTCACAGAAAGAGGTTTATGGTCTTGGTCGTATTCCACAGAAACCTGCGCCTTTCCATCAGGTTTAAGACATGGAAGTTCACCAGACTTTCTCGCATCAGCAAGTCTTCTACAAAGTCTATGGGCTAGAACTACGGGTAAAGGCAGCATCGCATCCGTTTCATCGCAGGCGTATCCAAACATCATGCCCTGGTCGCCAGCACCTAGCTCCTTGCCATCAACACCCATTGCGATATCCGGTGACTGTTTGTTAATGCTGATCAGCATCCTGTAGAACTCCCCGTCGGTGGAAAGCTCATCTGCCCTGTAACCAATGGAATCGATGGTGTCGCGCACGATCTTCTTGTAGTCCACTCTTGCCTTTGTTCGTGCTTCTCCAAAGACATGGATGAATCCATCTGCTGCAGTTACCTCAATGGCTGTCCTTGCTTCTGGATCCTCTCTTAAAATGGCATCCAAGATCGCATCTGCAATTTGGTCGCACATCTTGTCCGGATGGCCCTCCGTCACAGACTCAGAGGTAAAAATGTAAGCTGGTTTCTGTTTTTTATTCATTCGTGTTCTCCTCTCTTTGTTCTTCAGGTTTTTCTTCATCTTCCTCAAGTTCAAGTAGCCTGTTGGCCAACCTCTTCGATACAATGCTGATGGCGGTTAAGACTCCCACCATCTCATCTTGAATTTCCTTACTTGCGTTCATGTTCTCGTCTCCCTTTTTTTGGGTCATATCTAGGTCACCTCCTTCCACTTCACAACCCCTTCACTTATTAGCCAATGGGGGAGGTGGTTTGTTAACCAAGTTTCTAAAAAAACTTTCTAAGTTTGTCCAAAACTTTGTTTCTACGCTTCATGACTGCTACCGGGGAGATATTTTCCTTCTCAGCAACTTCACGTAAAGTGAGTTCTTCATAAAAGAGATCATTGATAAGCTCCTGCTCTTTTCTATTCAGCTCCTTCATGGCTTCCTGTAGGATGATGAGCATGGCTTTATCTATTACCAAATCTTCCACCGACTGATTACCTGCAAAGTCATTTCCCTTGTCCATTAACCTTTCAATGGAATCTTCCTTGCTAGGCTTGTAGGTTACCTCGCCTGTTTCAGCATCAACATCACTACTTCCAACCTTGATATCTTCTTCCAGATACCGCTGCCGACGTTGCATCTTGTAGTACTCCTTGTAAATTTTCTCGCTCACCTGTACTGAAACTTTTCCAATCTTAATCTCTTTACTCATAGCTCTTTCCTCCTTGGAATAGATTTGTAGGAGGAAGTGTTTCAAAAATGGGCGCAAAAAAAGCCCCAATACGCATACTCGCGTGCTGGGGCCAATGCCCGATAACTAAAATAGCCGCTTTGATTAAAACCCTTAAGAGTTCTAGTCAAAGCGGCTACCAGCTATGATATTCAATATTTGACGCACTTCCTACTATACTTATCATAAGAGGTAGGAGCCACCAATACAATTTCAAAAAGCTTCCTGAATCCTGCCACTGCACTTCCACTGCCAGCAGGTTCTCAATAACTGTCATTTCCCGTTCTCGTTATTGAAGGTTTTTCCAATGATTCTTCAATGGGGGGATAATATAACCCCAAAGCGCTATCCCCATAAGCTCAATGGCCTGTTTCTTGTAGCGATAATAGGTCGTCTGAGCAATATTCAGATCATGCATGATGGCCGCATCACACATGATTTGCTTGTCAATGTAGCACTTAGTAATGATATCGTGGTAGATTTTCCCGTGCTTCGGGTGCATTTTCAGATGCACCAATGCCCTATCTATTATGTCGATCATCTGTTTCGTCTCGGCTATGCACATTAAACGTTCTTCCACCGCTTCCTTGTCTTTGGCAAGATCGTACTCATCAAGCTCAAGACTTAGAAAATCCATCAACTCGGATATTCTCTTACCACCGTATTCATCAGCGGTATCTTGAACTTCATAGATAGCACTTTCTATCCTCCATACTACAGTCCGATAAATTAACAGGAGTAGCTTCGTCTTATGGTATTGACGTGAATCTGGTTTCCTGGATTCCCTGATTTGTTTCACCCCCTTTGATGTTTGGGAAGATAGTTTGCGGTGTTGAATCTTCGTTTCCCTCTGCATGTATTGCCTCCTTTTCAAGTTGATTTGTGGCGAAAAGGCTTATCTATATTATAAAACCGAACATTTGTTCTGTCCAATATAATATTTATAAATCTTTTCTTGACAGTCATATCCATCGATTGGTACTTTCATACTTTCTTAACACAATAATAGTTTGTTGCTTTCTGGCTCTACAACTTTCTATTTTCATTGTACTTTGCATTGACTTTGAGTGCAACGAAAATTATAATGTTGCTATAGAGTAATGTAACTTTCTATTTTCCGGCTAAAACAACTATCAAAAATGAAAGTGAGGTCGTAGCTTGTTAGTAAAATTCACTAATCACGGATATAGCTATACTGATGTAGATGGTACATCTTTTTATGATGAAGACAAGGAACATAAAGGATTATTCGATTTTTTGGATGCAGATTTGTCATCTCTCCCAAAAATCTTAGAAAGCTATATTTCAAAAATAATTGATAAAGAGACTTTCAAACTTACTGGATACGAGCCTTCATATAACGATTTACGAGATGTCGACTATGTACTCGACTACATACATCCATATTTTGAAATTAATTCGTCAGAAGAGATTAATAATGCAATCGCTGATTACTTCAATGCTCTACTGCTACAAAGAAGTTATAGCGAAGATGACTACACATACTCACCTATTTATGATGAAAAGTGGTATATGGAAACGCTAAGTGCACTTCTGAAAGATTGCTATTATGAAAATGAAAAAGAAAAACATATAAAGAGCTTCTATGAAAATTATCTGTCAATAGTGAAACCCGATGATGACGCCGATCTACCACCCTATATCGAACTACCACCGAAAGGTTTTAGCGGATTAATTTCTTTACAAGACCATCTGCGTAGTATGGTATTCTGGATGCTTGATGCATCAGCCCTTTATTTAAACGAACTGTCAATTTCTGAAAGAGTTTGGGTATACGGTAACGTGCATAGTACAATCTCCGACATGCCACATATGACCGTGACAAAGCAAATTTCATTCACAGATCCGCATCGAAACAGCCTTGGCTATAGCTTCAATTTTCATGATTTTCTTGATGGTATTAGTGATTCTTCTACGCTATATGGCAATTTGATGAATTTTCATAACAACCAAGAAGATGTTCGTCCAAAAGCCGTTGATACTTTAAAAAGCATAATTGAAAGGGCGAAGATGGGATATTCGGAAGGGATTTATGAGGAGTATAAAGTAGACAGCTTATTTGAAGTGTTATTCTTAGAAATTTACTATATGATTTTAGAACAGGTTTTAGTAAAGAAATGCAGAAATTGCGGGAAATACTTCGTTCTGAAAAATAAAAATGTAGAGTACTGTAATAGATTGATAGATGAGTATGATGACAATACCGATGATAGAACTTGTTCAGATGTTGGGCCAAAACTTTCATATCAGAAGAAACTAGAAGCGGATCAACCACTAAAGTCATATAGCAGAGCTTACAAAACACATTATGCTAGAATCAAGAGTGGGAAACTTACTAAACCAGGTTTTTTCGAATGGCAGCAAGAAGCAAAAGAAAAACTTGAACAGGTCAGATCTGGCGAGTACGATCTTGAAGATTATAAGAAGTGGCTCAAGAATTAAAAAGACCATGACCAGCAGCTCTTAACTGCCAATCATGGTCTGCTTATCCATGCGCTTTAATGGCTTCTACGAGTGAATTGCATAATCTAGAAACTGAGTTCTTATTTGATATAGGTAAATCTAATTCACAATATGATTCTAATTGCTTGCTTATAATTTCTTCTATTTTTTGCCAAGTTATCCAAGCTGTATGGTGTTTAATCAATTCTTTTATTTCTTCTATAGCTAGGGGATGATCCTCAGTATTAAGCACAATTCCTTCCAAAGGTGAACGAATTGAATCTTCAATAGATTGTCTTCCTTTTCCCTTTACCAATACTGGAGGCTCCTGTCCCAATATTAAAAAAAGCAAAGGACTTTTACCTCTTGCTTCTTTTGTGGCTAAAACAAATTCTCTTGCTAGCTGTTTTTCTTGAAATGAATTGTGTCTTATCCTTTTTGCTTCAATGACAGTATAAATTGAATCGAATTCAATAATGCCATCAGGTTGAACTGCATGTTTCGTCTGATGAGAATCTCCACTGGGCTTTAAATAAAAATTACCAGGTAGTAAGGTAAACACTCCCATTTCAATTTCTTTCTTCATTTTGGTTTTCAAATCATCGTTATCCATATTCAATTCATCAATGATGGAACCTAAAAAATGTTCACGCGGAAGAAAATCAAGAATTTGAAATACTTCGGCAGTTAAGACATTTTCATAACCAATTCCACCATTTCTGTAGTTTCTTATACTTCTTCCTTCCCATGATAATTCTCTTAATAAATTTCTTATTATGCTTCTGTCATCATTTTCCATAAAATCCTCCTCTACGTAATCATATTTTTAGCCTGAATTGTAATTACAACTTGAACTAGTATTCCTGTAACCTATGTTTCTATTTAGTACAATTTCGCATATAACTGAAAATGCCCATCTATAATGTTATCAACACTTGGCTTTTGAAAATCAAATTTATTCATTAGAAGCGTTATCTTGATACCAAAGACATTAATTTTAGTGATGAAGCATTCTACACCACCATAGAGGACGGGAATAGGACTTCCCACCTCATGAACAACTCCAGCTATCCTCGTAGTTGGGCATTCAGTAGCTTTATCATCGTCATTTAGGCAAAAAGCCGATTGTGAAATATTCTGATGACTGTATTTGTAGTCGTACTCAAGTGTTTCACATAGACGAGAATAATCACTTCTATTTATATCATAATATTCAATCTCATTAAGGAATACCTCAGCTGAACACTTTGGTACAGCATATAGTTCTGCAATAATGTCAGTTGCATTGGTCCGATTTTCAAATTCTTTCTTATCAATAGAATATATCAGACTCATTGGATTATTACACTGAAGATTACCCTTTACTAGATAGTGATTCTTGCCTTTATTCACAGAGATTACTTTCACATCAGCAATTTGAACAAGACCTCTTTCACTGACATTTACATTTTTTATTCGAGACAAGACATCATTGAGTTCTTTAAAAAATGGGCTTCTTTTCGCAAATTCCAAGTAGTGTCTTATTGTTTCTTCAACATATTTTTCTCTAAACTTCAGATCTGCTTTTTCAGAATCCTTAAGATTTTGTATTCTATCAGAAACCTTTACTATGAATGCAAGATTGTTCGCTTTGATATTAGTTAAGTATTGTTCTGTATCAATTTCCCTCGTTTTTGTTAGTAATACGACAGCTTCTACGATGTTTTCGTTACCAAGCTGCTCAATTTCGGTAACTGTTGCGTCAGTGTCTTCTAGTAAATCGTGAAATAGTGCAGTTAGCAAAAATTCATTTCTATAACCTTTACTATAAAGATAATTTGCTACCGCTATCGGATGGTCAATATATTGAGATCCACCGAGTCTCATTTGCCCTTTATGTTTTTCGATAGCAAATCTCAGTGCTTTCTTTTCATGCAATGTTGCTTCCCAGCATAATTCTTCCATGAAGCCCTCCCCTATAAAGGTCATACTCTAGAAATATTCAGACTTTCTTGTTAGATTTTGTAATCCTCATTGATATTCAAATCACCAACAATCATTTCAGTCGCCGGTAATCCTCTATCGCTTTCCGATTGATATTGATAGTCATTTTTTTTCAAGTATTCCGCCAAATCAATCAATTCCTTTGCCTTTGCTAAATCTATCCCAACACCGTTTCCCTCTGCATTGTTCTGGTCAACCGAAATTGTAATACCTTGTGCTAGTTTGCATATACCATCAAACTCTCGCTGGGTGTTACAATTTCACTATAGCAGAACATACTTAGCTAGAAAAACGCTCACACTAGCTACAAGGCTATATAAAAACATACACTTCATGGCAAAACTATTTCTGCTAAAAAACATGTACTCTTCATGTTGTTTATATAAGTTTTAACTTTGCGCATATTGTGGCTATTACCATATTGATCTCGAGGTTATTGATAAGTTTTTGCCTCATCTGATATCTTTTTCCAAACTAGATATTTACGCTTATTTGTTTCCTCAACATCCAAGGCAAATACTCCTTTGAATCTATACAGGATAGAACCTAAATTATCCTTACCACGAGCAAAAACAATCCGCCTCTTCTGATTGTCTGCAAGAACCTTCTGGTAATGTTTCTCTGCTATCTTAGTATCTCGATTCTTTTCATAGATATAGAGACCATCTCTCGTGAGCTCATTATCCCACTCATCATTAGGATATAATTTAGGGAACCAAATTAAAGTATCTTTTTCTTTAGGATGCGTAGCGCCACCACGCTGAAATCCCTTATAATTGAGCCCAAAGCATCGGCAAGTATCAACGATTCTGTGAAAAGCAACATTATCAACGAGGCTGATACATCCCTTATCAATATAAGTTTGAGGATTATACTCAGAGTCGATATCCCAGGGAATGAATGTATTACCCAATTCTTCTCTTTTGCTGCGGATTTCTTTAACAACATCATCAATTTGTTGATGAATGTTTTCAATACCTCCCATTATCTCTATGCTGAATACATCATGATCAGTTGCTGTAACAATATCTCTTTCTCGATCCCTATCCTTTAATTCAATTTTTATGTGATATGGTTCTTTAATTTCAATATGTAATTTTACTTGTGGGAAATACATATCCGTTAAAGCATATCCTTCCGGTCGAACTACATATTGCTGAGTCACGAACTTGTAATCTAAACTATTTAGCAAATTCCATATTCTAGTCACTACATAATTCTCATATTTCTTCTTGTTTGTCTTTCCAATCTGCTGAATAATATACTCCATTTTGTCCATGTCAGTACCCTTTCTTATTGAAGATCTTCCTACTCAATGCAAAAGTACAGAGTGAAATTAAAAAATATTTATTTATAAAATCTCATGGTTACTTTTAATACGCTTATGTTTTCTTTAAGTTCAAACTTAATTTTTGCCATCTCTTTCAGGGCTTTCATTAATAAAACGATATCTTTTTAAATTTGATACTATGACAATTTAATGCTTCCTCAAAGGCAAAAAGATCATCTCTATGAGCTAAAAAATCACAGAACGCCTCTGTGGAATACGCTATGTCCGAAACGTTTAACACTTTAGTGAGAAAGCTGTGCCAGTCTTCTGTAAGTAATTCGTAGTGAAAATCATCAGCCGCTTCAAAATTAACGGCTACGCCAACCATCTCACCGTCAGTATCCAGCCAAATGTAATAATCAACAATACCATTTACCATTACTCTGTCGCCTGTAATATATCCTTGTTTCAGCCAGTCATCACTATACATTGCTTCCCCTTTATTGTTATCCATTTTCACTCATTTCGTTTGAACTTACTCGTTTATCCTTTAAACCATATAACCAGACCTGAATTACAAGATGAAATTGAACAAAATAATGAATTTTGTACGGTATACTAGTTCTTCTAGTTCTCTTTCTCTGAATTATAAACCCTTTCTAACAATCGATGCCATTTTCTTAATCTTGTATTCCTCAGCATTTCTATGAACTTTTTTTGCTCCTTTTCCTGCAACGACTCATACCATTCCTTTGAAACTGAACCTGATAGTTCGTGTGGATAATGCTCAATCGGTATCTGGTCGTCGGCTAACAAGATGTTTAGTATTTCCTCGGGATTCGTTCCTACATATTTTTTCCTCAAAGAATTCATTTCCATAATACGTATTTCATTTCTCTTGTCAGACAGAGCGATTATAACATCTCTCCAAAAATACTTGCCGATACTGAAACACTTTTCAATCAACCCTTGAATCTCTAGCAGTGTCAACTTATTTAATTCCGCTTCTGATATATAACACCAAGCAGAATCCCAATATTGGCTATCGATTTCCTCAATAACAATCCTTTCCAGTCGTTGGACTAGCGGCAATTCAGATAGACAGGCCAAATATTTTTTGTACTCTATTCGTTTGCGGTTTTCTTCTTCCCATTTACGTGTTTTTTCTTTCAGTTCATTAAGCCACTTATCCATGTCGTCATCATACGCCTTGCATAAATCTGGTGAATACATTATGTTCTTCCCACGGTTTTCGTATCTTAATGTGTCTTTTAGCTTCGTACGCGCAGAATAATCTCTTGCCAATACCGGTGAGGCACATTGAATCAGTATTTCTAGCTTATCCTCTGTGAGTCGTTTTCCAAAAAGCGTCCAAACGAGCAATTTATTCGCTAACTCTGCATCGCTTATCGCTAAAGAAAAATACCTTTCATAGAGTCTCTGAAAACGTTCGTGGCTCATGCATTTCAAAATCGATCCTATTGCTCTTCCATTATCACGAACGACATCAAACTTAATTCTATGAAGATCATCTGCATTGAGTTCCATCATCTGATTGAACAATTCATCGGAATAGATTGACAAACTTAAGGCCTTTGTAAAATCCATTTCCAGACCTATTGGTCCCCCACACGTAGTGCAACCTGGATGATCACAATGTGCAAGTCCTCCCAACGCTTCGATAAGTTTACCTTTGGATTCTTGATATGAATTATTCATACTTGCCTCCAGTCACCTTGTCAAATCCTAGCGATTCGAAATCAAGCTCTAATCCTAAATGAACTTGTGTCCCATTATTGTCAAGAACTTTATGATTAGCAATTCTTCCCTTATTAATACTATTACAATAACTGGCAATTCCTTATAAACCATACTATTCATCTAGCGATAATAATACCATTTTTTTTCTCTCATATTCATCTTCTGTGATAGCACCCAAATCGAGCAACTCTTTCAATCCTTTAATTTCATCAATGTAGTTCGTAACGGAATTATCAGATACTTTTTCTCCACTCTTTTTACTAGTTTCATTCTCTACCAGTTTGTTGATCTCTTTATTCTTAATTTTTCCATACCTTCGGTTGAATTCATAATAAATTGTTATTCCTTTAAACTCCACATCTTCTTTCTTGTTAGTAATTAGTTGCACTACTCTTGCATCGTTAATTGAATGTGATGTGTTTAAAGCAAATTTACTGATGTTCTTTAAAATCGAATAGGATGAGCCGAATATAACCTCTGAAAGCACGGTACCAACTCCTGGCTTTTCCCCTGATACACTCACATTACTTTCCATCAGTTGTGTCCCGTAGACTTGAAAATCCTTAATATCCTTTTTCTTAATAACAATTTTATCTGTCAGCTTTCTATAATCATAAGCAAAACTTCTTCCATCTATAAAACCCCTTCCATTCGGGTCATCATTTTTTCTTTTTACCTTCAATTCTCCGAATGGGACTAGCATTAGTATTAAGTTATCATCATTATCAAATACGTATATGTATCTTCCTGACTTGATATCTATCCTAGTAGATCGTGTAACATCTACAAAACCATAACTTGTCATATCTACTGATTCTGCTAGCTTGTCCAAACGCTTAAGTGACTCATCTTTAACAATTGACAATAATTCCTTTCCTCTTAATCCTTGAATATCTCCTCTTAATCCTTGAATATCAAAAATCACGAAATCCTTATTTGCCTGAACTAAGTCATTTGTAATGGCTTTTTTAATAATCTGCTCAATTATACTAATCGGCTTTGCTTGAAGTTCCTTTGAAAACACATCTTTCCAATCAATTGCATGCCCTTCATCAATCCTCTTTGATAAGGTTTTGTACAAGTCTGCGCTCATACTTTTTTTCGAAAAATAAACAAAAATAACAACAGCAAATGCAAAAATATAAGTTGAGAACAATAGAGGTAAAGGTATTTCGTCAAAGCCCTGAAAGGCCATCATATAAAACACAAAGCTGATACCCCAAGCTTTCAAAAATAAAAAAAACATTTCCCATTTACTCATTCTCTCTCCTCCTATATTTATTAGTAATTATAAACTTTAAGGGTCTTGTTTTTTTTCATAGATAACCTACGTTCTTAAAGCTAAATTGCTAAACTAATTACGTCAATCTGATACAACATCATAAAAAATAATTCCATCACTAATAAAGAGAAATGTACTGTCGCTATTAGTTGGATTAATGATTGCTATAGAATAGCCCGGCGAAACGTCTAGAATCCTTTCAGACAAGTCGGTCATTACATCAACAAGAGCGTTCCAGCTTTTCTTAGCTCTTTCATCTCCATTCAAGGCTAAAATAACTTCATCGGTAAAAGATACATCATACGGAGTAATCGTTATTATTTGTGTTTCATCATCAAATTGGATGTAGGCAATATCAGAAAAATTTTCCTCAATTATTCTAACAACCTCCTCATCCTGGGATAACACTGATTTCTTATTATCTGACAAGCTTTCAAGATCGCCTGTCGGATGGGAATTATCTAACAAACTCTCATTTTCATATTGGGAATCATTTTCTTGCAGATGCTGTGTTGAACACCCACAGCATCCCAAGATAAGTACAGCAATAATGGTGATTGCTATTTGCTTCATAATAGTACTATTCCTTTTCCAAGTTTAGAAAAACTGTATGCCTTGCTAAATGACTTGTTTATAACATTAGTAAAACCTACTAGTTCTCAATACCATCCCTGTCAGGATCACATTCATCACAATAAAAATCCCACGGGTCATATGTCTTATTCTGACAGGTGTCATTCTTGCCCATGCACCAGTACTCACCTGGGCCTAGCGTACTACTATTACTTGTTGGCTTTGAGGCTGCTGCTTTTGAGGCTGCTGCTTTTGCTGCTGCAGCTTTTGTTGCTGCCGCTTTTGCTGCTGCTTCCTTTTCATCACTAATTGCTTTATCAATTTTTCCAGAAAGTCCCATAATTTTATCAGAATTTTCGAATCCCATTGCCTTCTTGATATTTATACGAGCAGCAACAGTATTGTCAGAATTATAGGCCTTATAGCTAATCTGATAGTATTCTTCAGCAAGAAAATGGTTTGCGTCTCCGATCAATTCTATAGCAGAAAAATAATTATCATCATCTTCTATCACACTTGATAAATGAAATATGGCACTTTCATATTTTCCATCATTAAACACCGAAGATCCCTTTTCAAAAGAAGAATTTGACAAACTAATTTTTGACAAATGAATTAACCCTTGTGCTTCAGCGTACCTTAACTTATCATTTTCTAAAACAAGTTCAAGATACCTAATTGTTCCCTCATAATCTTGATTATTATAGGCGTCTACTCCCATCAAGTAGGAGCTCTTGGATTGATTTAATTCCCTTGTTTCTCCTATTAATTCTTCAACCTCAAGGATTTTTTCACTATGTATGAAGCCTATGCTATATGATAAAGCTTCAGTTAGATTTATTTCTGCTTCAGCATACTCCTCAATATCAAAATTCATAATCCCTTGTTCTACTAATCCCGTGAATCTGTTGTTCTGAATTATCATATACGCGAACACAGTGGTACATATTAGCGCAATGATGACTATTATTTTTTTCATAGTTAACCTACTTTCCTGAATCACAATAATTCTAAACTTAATAAACCCTTATAATCTTCTTGAATGCTTACTCTACTGTACTCTTTGCTTCGAACTTATGCATTTATTCGAATAACTACACCTACGCTTATGGGACTATAAATAGCGTGTCCACTTTTTCACTACGCCCCCTTATCGAAATCCATTTGTAATTCTATCGGTTCCCGCAAGTTGTACAACTAGATTAATCACAGTGTGAGCAACCCCCTAACTATTTGATAAGCCTTTTCTTATATCGGTTATTCAGTCCTCCTCATTCTGAACCACTTTAGATTTCTTCTAGAAATAATTTTGTTTATCTAATAAGTCGTTCTCAAAGAATTATTAACCATCTTCCAGAACATCTCCCATTCCTTGGGAAAAGCATTATAGCCACATTTCTTTATTTTGTATTTATCCGTTTCAATTTCAATTGTCCATGATTTGCCATCACACATAAGCACAGTAGACTTTTCATCCCATAGGAGCACATTACATTCCTTCAAGCCATCTAAAAATTCTTTCTCCATTCCAGGCCTAATAGGTTCTTCTTTTGATCTGCTGTTGTACCCCTCTATTGAATAACCATATCTATGATTTTCGAAATCGACGTAATAGTCGTTGTCTTCATCCCAGGATCGCTCATAATGAAATTTGAATTTTTTAATACTATCATAGGTGACTATAATTCGAGGCAATAAATCAGCCAATCCTTTAATCTCTTCTAGTGAAAGAGTTACCCCTTCACCTATTTCATCATGCTCATGATTCCAACTACGTAAATCATATTGGTGCAACCCATCATTCTGCCTGATGATATTCAACTCTTTTGTCCATCCAAATTCGCTAGTAGCGATAACACCAACATGTTCAATGATTTCAAAATTCGGTTCACTCATATATACCTCCTGTTTCCTACCAAATCCTAGTGATTCGAAATCAAGTTCTAATCCTAAATAAACATGTGTATCATCATAGTCAAGAAATCTGGTATAGAACTATTTCATTTATAACTCATTTTATTATAATAACTGGCAGTATAAGGGCATATAAGTCCCTGTCTATTAAATATATTCAATATTTAAGTAATAAAAACAAAAAAACTAGACAGACTTAGGTCCATCTAGTTGTACTATTCCAAAAAATTCATTTTTTTTCATTATTGTTTCCTCCAGTCATTGCTTTCGGAAACTCCCTTTTTTCATTATACCTAATATTTTCCATTTGTGCATTAAACATTTCATATTATCAACCAACTAAATGCTTACCTTCAACCTATCCTTTCCTAATCATATTCATTGCTTCAATACCCGCTAAGGTACTGCGTTGTAGCATTGGTTCAGGTATTGGACAAGGCTGAGATAGCCCAGTCTTTTCTGGACTCTTTACTGATAATTCTTCCCTATTTCATGTTTTCTTTCAAAACACACCTAAAATACATCCATCATCTTATTCCCTCAAACTACAGAAACCCTCGAAAATGCTATATATCAGGCATTCCCAAGGGTTTCTAGTCTCATTTTCTTTCCAGCCTTACCACTGTCTCCACGTACATTGGCTGCGTAACCATAATCATATAGTTTCGCCAGATAATGCACCCACTGGGTGCATACAATTCAGTAAAACTGTGTGCATTCTTCTAGCTTCACCTGAATTCTATCCCTAGAATACATAAAAGCCTTTGAAATCAAAGGCTTCACGGTGTATCAATATTGGGGTTTACATATGGCAAAGGAACTAACTATTGATAAAATGCACCGCTCGAATCAAATCGTTAAAATTTGCACCGCTTTTGCACCACCACAGTGTCTATATCCAAATCCTTAAAATTTAGTATGGTAAATGCTGATTTTTCGGTGCTCACGGCATATTTCGTCTTCTATGAGCAGATCAGCGTCAACGGGATTGCGTATGTATCCTTCAGATAAGCCTCTGCACTGCAAAGTACCTGATGCATTGAGGTAGTAATTTGGGTGCTATCGACACCCGGTTGAACTATATAAACCCTAAACTCCGATGAATAGACTTTCAGTTTGTTTTTTAGGATAAACATTAACTTGTTGTCTCCAATCTCATATCGCGAGGGTTTCCCATTACTGGCCCTGTCGCTTTCGCGTCTCATAAGTCGTTCCAGCATAGATTTTGAATCACTTGCCCATTTAATACATTTTTCCGTTTGCCCACAAACTTCATATAAATCCCCGACCCTCGCTCCAGCCTTTGGCGCACTCGAATATTTACAATGGTATAATTCAAATAAAAGTTTGTTATTTGCAACGTCTTCTTGAACTGCGATGACATCTGCCACTTCTCCAGAACCGTCATCATCGAAAATAAGACAGTATTTACCTGATGCTTTTAATTCTGAAATAAGTTTATATTGAATGCTTTCCGTCGCTTTGTCTGTCCCCTGGGATTCTTTACTGATATCGATCCCAGACCAATCCCACGGGATAATGCTATCTGTAGGAAATGTAACTGGACGGGCTGTTTTTAGTTTGACAAGAAGATTGCCCTCAAGGGACGACCCATCAACAAACCATATTGTCGGAGGGTTATCCATGAAAAAGTCTCTAATGAGCATCTCTCTGCCGCGGCTGAAACGTATGCTTATAATTGAACCGCTTTTATGGCTAACCGAATACCCAGTCGATGTTATTTTAAGAGTGAACTCCTCTTTGAAGTCATCGTTTCCCACTGAAAAAGTTAATTCTGATGTTTCATCAAATGAAGTCAACCTTATGTCCATAAGGAACGACTTGGAATCAGTTAGAGCCGTTTTTACGGTGATTGATCCTTTCCAGTCTTCTTCAATTTCCGATGGAAAGTCGATTCGATAAGGAACAACCGCAGGCCGTGCGGTGATTTCCTCTGGAACAAGCGCACCTTTTAGTACGGTCGTGGTATCAATAGCCGAGTTTAAAATTTTCTCCGCTTGTTTATCGCACCAGTCTTTCCAGTAATTTATGGTCTCAACCCACTTTGCCCAAATCGTCCCTTTGTAGGAACAACCAATACTTATACTGCTCCCATTTTCATAACCCACGCCAAACAGGTTTGATTTTGTTGCGGTACCTGTAGTTGCCCCGGTTATTCCTTCAGCAACGTCGACACCGGCGAACATTCTGTAGCGGATATGATGATTGGAAACGGCGGTCTTAAGCCCAACAGTAGAAAGCATCAATCTGTTTATTCCTGAAAGGCAACGGAACACATCTTCTCCGGCTATTCGTTTATAGTTGTCAAAAACAGCTTCAGCCAACCTATCAGCTATTCCTTTATCGGTCGTGTTGATGAAAAATACGTTTTTCGTTTCGTTCCAGTAAAGAATGTGCAGATTCCAGTTGTCATCCGTTATGTCGCGACAAGTGGTCCAGTCCACGTTGCTTGTGCGAAGCTCCGTAATTATCAAAATTTTCTCTGTTTCATTTACGTAGTGGTGACTATGCTCCTCGTTGAAGACCTTGCTCCATCGCCGCCAATACCACTGGGACTCGGTCGTTGTATACATAAACATACTGATTTTCGGTCTTATCTGATTTAGTGGAATGACTTCTGTCCCCGTGAAGCCACGAGCCAATTTCTGCAATTCTACTTCTCGACCGATTTTTTCATCCGACGTGTCTTTGAGTATTTTATTCCAGTCCGCATCTTGCGAATACAATTCTTCCAAGGACTCCTGAATGTCGTCGTCGACAATATTGGCCACAACGGAGGCTTCGCCAAGGTCAGCCTGTGTCCGGGCAAATCGTCCAATGAACTGCATCGTTATAGGCAAGGACATATATTTGTCGTGGATTGCACATATCTTCAACTGTGGGATGTTTATCCCTTCGCTAAACATATCTACACAGACGATGATTTTTGAAGTCCCGTCATTGACCTTCTGGAGAGCAGTCCGATTATCGGTTGCTTTGTTTCCACTAACGATTAAAACTGGGGAGTATTTTGCATATTTACTCTGGTACACGTTTTCATATAGCGCTTTCGCACGGGTTTGTGTCGAAGCCCGAACCAGTAGTAAATGCGGGTATCCTTTTGCTATGTCCGCCTCAAGAAGATCAATCGCTTTTGCTGCTACAGAAAAGTCCTTTTTGTCATTATCGAATTCATAAATCGGATAAAAGTTTATCGGCTTGAAATACCCACGCTCTTGGGCAAGAGCAAGCGGAAAATTATAAATGATATCGCCATCTATCTTTTTCCCATCATTTCGGAATGGTGTGGCTGTAAATTGCAAGCACTCAACGGATTCAAACACTTTTTTGACTTTCTTCCATGAATTTGCCGGAACGTGATGTGATTCATCAATAATAAGTGTGTCGCACATTGATGCCAAAAGTCGTAAAAACTCATCTTTGAAGTGACCAGAATTAAGCAATGACATTGTTGTTATGATAAGGTTGCTCTTATCGAGTAGTTCCTGTAGTTCGGTTATGTCTTTTGGCGACGAAACAAGGCACCCGATAACTGGATTTTCAAAGGAATCATTTATTGCTCCTATCTCGCGTAATTTGCCAAGAGAACAAAATCTTGAAATCGTTTGTTTTCGCAATAAGTCACTTGGCACTATTATGCAGGTTTTTGAACGATGTTCAGACACTACTGTGGCTATCATCACCTCGGTCTTTCCTGTTCCTGTTGGCATAACAATCGTGGCAGCAGAAGACGATACTGTCCAGTGCGACTTTATAGCATAGATGGCTCCCAACTGGGCAGAGCGAAAACCAGCATCAGTATCAAACTTGCTCTCAGGAAGACTGAAACTGTTATTTTTCCATGACGAAAGAACTTCGTCAACGCTTATCCAATCTGCTCCCCTTGGAACGTGAGCGATGAAGTTCTTGTCACCAATTTTCTGTTTTGAAAAACTCATTTTCAACCCTCCTGCTACTTTTGTAGAATTATACAACTTCTTCGCCCGTCATCATTTTGTAATGCTGTTCCTGCTCCAAGGCTTCAAAAATTAATTTGAACACATCCTTATACAGCGTGATGTCGGTGCAATCATCAACATAATTCAAACCATCGCTAAACCCTACGGAGTTGGCATTGATATAAGACAACATAGCCGTGGCGAGGTGGTACTTCGTGTAGTCGGGTAACCCTTCGTCTGGCGTTTCCACGAACTTATCTCTATGTTCATCAAGAACCCTCTTGCGGATATTCACACCGTCGTAACCACAAAGTTGCATGAAGTAATATTCCAAAATACGGCGTATTACGTTCATTAGCGGAATAACTGTATCCACTTCTCTGTACTCACCCCAGAGGGCAGCGTAGGAGTTTTGGACAGGGTTGAAGTTTTCTTGCTCGGTTGGCTTAGATATACATTGTCGGACACAATGCTTGATTGTGGAATTGTTACTCGCTTTGTTTATCACATAGAACGATACGCAATGATAGCGGGATGCTTGGTTATAGGTTATCTCCCTATGGAAATAGACGTTGTGGGTCAAGATAAAAATCTGCTTTATATAGTCGCCCTGAACCTCACGTTCCTGTTCACGATATTCAGCGTTGTTAAAGCAGACACCTACCATCTCCCGCACCAAGGTGCTGACGATGAATAGGACGCAGCTATCCATACTGGAAACGGGGTCGTCTATTACGACAATTTTATCCTTGCTAACATCAGCATCGGTATGACTTCCGCGAACGAGGTGATAGAAGTACAGGAACGCAATGAAATTCCTCTCGCCCTCACTTAGCTTATCCGCAACTGTCCCGTCTTGGCGCACAACCTCGTAGACATTTTGCTGACCTCGCTTTTCCCGCAGGGTGAAGCCCTGGAAACCTGAATCTCGAAGTAAATCGTTTATGCTTTTGATGGTTGGGGCGGTACTAACCACTCGTTTGTTAAGTTCTGCAATTTCATTTTCTAAAGCTCGTGATGCCTTAGCACCGTCATCGACCAGCTTAATCAATGCAGTAATCTCGTCATCAAAGGTCTTGCGCCGTAATCTATAGGTCGAAACATCACTTTGAAGTGTAAATGCAATAAGTTCCCAGACTTTCCTGGTGCACTCGGTTTGCTTCTGACGCTTCGCACCGACAATGTCGTTGTTTGCTTGAATCTGTTTATTAAAACCCTCGATTAGGACGTTTATTTCATCACGCAGAGTTTTGACGTTTTCAAGTGTGATAACTGAAGACGGCTCTTTCAACTTGTCAGTTATCCGTTGGATATTGATTTCAATCATTTTCTCTAAGAGCGCAAGTTTCGTCTTATATTCAGTAAGATCAAGTTTCGGGAAAGCATCCTGGAGATTGCCGTTAAGTACATCAAGGAAGCCTTGCATATCGCTTACATAGTCCTCTTGAAATTGCCGAAGGGCACTAATATCCTCTTGATACTGGCCATCAAAACAGGCAGAGATTTGTTTTTCAAAATCGTCGGGTAATTCCTGTTGGCAATAAGGGCATTTTCCTTCTGATTTTTCGGCGAAATGTTCATGCCCTTGGCGTATCCAGTCCGTAGCTTTAATCGCTTTTATGAAAGCAGCAAAAGGTGTGTCACTACTGCTCGTAATGGATTTATTAAGTAGTTCGTTGCCGGATGACCCTTTTAATCTTTCCGTGCCTCCAGTAGGCTGAAAATTCTTATATGTAGCAGCTTTTGGGTCAAATGCCGTTTCGTACAGAGTTCTTAACTCTCCTATATCATGCTGAGTAGGGTTTCCTATTTGCAATACTTTCTCGGCAAACTGAGCCTTCCGCTTAAAGCCGCTCTGCGTAGCGTCAAATACGTCTCGGATGGCTTTCGTTTTATCCCAACAGGTTCCTTGAAAGTCGTCGAGCAAGGTGTTTCGTGCTGACTCCTTGCGGTCCTTTGTTATGGTATTTTCGCCATTTAGCTTTTCCTGCTCAGCCCGCTGAGTGTTTTTTTCAGCAATGTCAGCTTGAATCTTTATGTTCTGCTCGCCAACGGTGAATACGCCCTTGAGTTTGCCGTAGTCACGGAAGTTCGCTTCTACAAACTCCTGATTATAGACAAGCACGGAGTAGTCATCTGCGGATTTTCCCGCTTGCCAAGACAAACCCTCATTGGCATGGACAGCCCTCGCTATGGTAGATTTTCCCGTGCCGTTGTTTCCATAAAAGAAGTTGATAAGCGTGGGCTCAACCGGAATGCCGTGAAAAGTCGCAGCGTTTAGCATAAGTTTTTCGATTGCGGAAGTTATTTTAGTATTCATCATCTATATCCTCCGTTCGTTTTCGCGGCTCCGATATACGTGGCTTTATAGCCGGAATTTCTTCTTCGTCATCTCCGAGAGCGGGCAACGCAATTATCTCCCGGCCGGCTATACCTTGGAGATCGCCGCTCATACCATAGAGACTATTTGTGACCTTTTGCAAGATTTTTTCCTGTGCTGCCCAGCGTTTCTGGGCTTGTTTCTTCTCGGTGTCGAGCTGCTTTGCCATTTCGTCGTAGGACTCAAGGATATAACGAATCCGGTTACTAAACTCGCCACCGGTCAGATAGTTGTATATCAGTTCAACCTTCACATCTTTGCCTTCAGCAGCGCGATTAGCCGCAAAGACCTTGACGATTGCTTCCCGCAATAACGTGGCGAGCATTATCACATAGCGCGGCTTCACAAGCCAGATATTATCAGCAAGCTGTTTGAAGTCGTCGCCTCCTCCGTCAGTGGGATTGAACACAATAACTCCCATTTGAGCTTTTTCTGATGCAATTTCATCTTTCAGTTTGCCGAGCCAGCTTGCCTGATAGGTCTTGGCATTTTTACACTCCCATAAAATCAAGCCGCAGTTCATATAAAACTGCTCGTTGACCACTTGGCGAATGTCCGAACCGCGTTCGCCCTTTTTGACTTCCTCGACTGTATCGAACGGGAAACCGCTGCGGAGGGCATTTTCGATATCCAGTTCGAGGATTTCACCCTGTAACTGCTGTGAACCTTGTTCCGCTACCTGTTTAGCTGTGGTTAATTGCTCACGTAACCGGTTGATGGTTTCCTCCTGCTCGCGGATTTTTGTGTTGAAGTCCTCGGAGGCTTTTTGCGCCGCCTCGGCACGTATGCCTTTTTCTTTTTCGAGCAGTTCCTTGCGGGCCGTGAGTTCTGCATCCTCACGCGCCTTATTTGCCTTGGAGAGTTCTTCGAGCAAATCCGATAACTGCTTACGGAGCTGCTTTTCGCTTTCCTTTGAAGCGGTGGCTTCACGGCGCAGACGCTCGGTTTCGAGTTCCGTGGTCTGCTTTGCCTTTTCAACTTCAAGTTCAGTAGTTTGGCGAGCCTTGTCCAGTTCAAGTTTAGCAGTCTGCCGCTCCCGTTCAATTTGAAGCTGTGCCGCCTGTTGTGCCTCGGATATAGCATTTTCCACGGCTTGCTTTAACTTTATCTCGGCAGCGGCATCATACTCCTTGCGGAGTGTCTCCGACTGCTCAGTTTTTGCCCGAAGCAACTCATCCTCAATCTGGTGCTGTATGGCATCAGATATTTCAAAAGACTTTTTGCAATTCGGACATATAATAGTAGCCCCACCCATATTTTCTCTCCCCTCAGACTATTTTTATCCCTGTACCAGCTCCCACAGCTTGTCATAGCTGTCAACTACATCGTATTTCACCTTATCGCCGCTGATAGCACGGAAATGCTCACGGGCGCAGTGTGCTTTGGCTTCCTCGATTTTGCGTAGTTCCATCGAGGACATATCACCTTTCGTTTCAGCAACGAAATAAATGTGTTTCACTTTACCTTCATAGAACGCAATCGCCCAGTCGGGGTTATACTTGCCCACAGGGGTGTTGATATAAAATCCGCGTGGCAACTTGACATAGACCTCTACTTCTTGGCTGTGCGCTTCTAACGCGGAAGCGAAATCACGCTCGTTGGTTGAATCGTAAATAACATAATCATATAAGTGGCGCTTTGCCTCCATGGCGTTCACGCCAAGGCTACCTTTTTTAAGATCAGGTTCGGTGAATATATCAGTACCAAAAGCAGCGGTCAGCTTATCGTAGGTTATGTGTTCGATAATTGCTGTGGCTTTCTGTTCGTTGATGATGTTAGACGCGCGGATAATATACTCTTCGGGGTTGTCTCCAAACTGGTCAAAGATTACTTTTTCGAGCCTGACCATAATCTTTGTCACGGCTTTTCTGGTTAGTCCCGTCTCTGCTACGATTTTTCCAACAAGATCGTAGTGGACGGATGAACTTGCCCGCATCGTCATGAATGAAGCCGCTTCCTCGCGCACCATATCCTTTCGAACAAATGCTTCTCCGTACTCAAGCTGTTCCTTGGAGTCAATATTCTTTGCCTGTTCGCCCGTCTCAACCCTGAAATAAATCTTCGAAACGCGCAGTCGTGCATTCAGTTCCTTTACAGCCTTTTCCACCAATTCATCTTCATCAAATCCTACGACATAGTAGCTTTTGTGGTTAATGCGTGACCACAGTTCTTGGAATGCCTTGCTATCCAGTTTTCCCTTATCAAGCGTGACCTCGACGGTGTTTTTGCGAGCGTTTTCAGGCTTATTGGCATTCGGATCGTAGACAGAATCCAGTACGGCTATGACATCAGCAGTTTGTCCGGCTGCTTCTTCAGGTACTTCTATAGTGCCGTTTTTCTTATCCTCGTAATATTTCTCGGTTAGTTCGCCTCGCTTCACATAACCGTTTTCTATTAAGCTCTCATATATAGCAAGGGCTGTATCTTCGCCGAACTTCTCTGTGAACAGCTTTGCTTCCACCTTGCGCGGACGATCGCCGACAGCTTCGGCAATTTCGCTTTGCAATCCCTTGGCGAAGCTATCGTAGCTTTCGTTTGCAATAACCGTCAGTACGTTGATATTGTGGACTTCCTCGCGGGATAGGAGGGTTTCATCCAT